>JAYVUE010000210.1:0-10474 GCA_043788195.1 Chitinophagaceae bacterium | reverse complement strand
TTATTGCTCACCGTTTATCAACCATTCGTCATGCCGATGAAATTATTGTTTTACAAAAAGGCGAGATCGTGGAAAGAGGAACGCATGATTCACTAATTGCACAGGATGGATTTTATAAAAGATTGGTGGATATGCAGGAGGTGAGGTAGAATGGGATCGCCGACTTGCCAACCGACAGGCAGGTTAAATGGATAGAAGGATTTTACAGATTCCCGACATCGTCTCCAGGCGAGGGTATTTTGGTCTCGGGCTTTTAGCTCTTTTCAAATCCATTTTTCAAGGCATACACTGCCAGCCCCACCCTGGTTTTTAAACCTAATTTTTCGAATAAGGCATCGCGGTAGCTTTCTACAGTACGTGGGCTACAAAACATTTTTTCTGCAATTTCTTTATAACTCATTTCGGTAACTGTGTATTGCAAAAATTCTTTTTCCCTTTCTGTTATTTTAAAATTGTTTTGTTTTTCTGTATCATCTGTACGAATGCTCATTATTACTTTACTGGTGACCCAGTCGGGATAATAATTTCCATTTTTTATCATGGCAACCAGTGCTTTTTCCAGCTCAGCAGGATGTACGTTTTTAAGTAAATATCCTTTGGCTCCGCACCTAATCATTTTAATAAGGCTTTGCTCATCATCCTGCATACTCAGTGCCATGATCAGTACTTCGGGATAATTTTCTTTAAGCCATTGGGCTGTTTCAAATCCATCCATAACGGGCATACTTATGTCTAATAAAACCAGGTTGGGTATATTTTTTTTATTGCCAAACTTTTCCTGCAACACTTTGCCATTTTCACATTCGTATAATACTTCAAACTGTTTAAAATTTTCTATGATACCACTAAGTGCTTTGGCAATTAAGATATGATCGTCAACAATTACTATTGAATGCTGCATGATTATTTAATAATATTTTGTAAAGGTAAAGTCAGGTGTAACGAGCAGCCTTTGCCTGCACTGCTTTCCAATGATAAACTTCCACCAATCAATGCCGTTCTTTTTTTTATATTGCTGAGGCCGATCCCATTGCCTGCAACGGCGGCCGCATCAAATCCATTTCCATCATCCTTCATCAGCAGTTGCAACAGGTCTTCATTAGTAGTTAGTTCAACCATTATGTTTACACAATTGGAATGTTTGATACTGTTTTGCAAAAACTCCTGGGTGATTCTCAGTAAAATACTTTTCACTTTATAGGTCAGCGCCGGGATCTTTTCATTACTGCTGAAACTTACTTTACATTTTTTCAGGTCATTTACTTTATCACATTCCTGTTGTAGTAATTGAGTAATGCCGGTATTATTAATGGTATCATCGGTCAATGATTTAGACAATTGCCGCAGTTCAGTTAATGATTCATTGATGATATGACTGATGCTTTCGATCTTGTCATTAACCTGTGGTGCCTTGTTCTCGTAACCCAGTTGCTGGGTGTACAATGAAGCGAGCGTTAGTTTTTGTCCCACATTATCATGTATTTCCCGGCCAATGTGCTGCATGGTTTGGGTTTGTATTTCGAGTTGGGTGGTGAGCAGTTCCTGCCGGTGAATAATTTCTTTATTCTTCAATTCAGCTTCATGATTTTTCTTTTTATTTCTATATTGCCTGATGTAATTAACAATACCCAGGATAAAAACAATGAAGATGAAATTGAAAATTATGATTATCAGTATGTATTCGTTTTTCCCCATATGAAAGCGGCTGTAAATAAAAGATACATCAGGTGATTAAATAGTATAAAGCAATTATAGTAATCTCTCCACAGGGAAATATCCTTTACCAGTAATCCATAAAAAGCAAAAAAGGGTAATGTCCCAATGTAGAAAAGAATTACCCCGGCATTTACATAAAAAAGCATGTTGGTTTTGAAAGATAAAATGCTATCTGATTTTATTTGCCTCTGAAATTCTATAATTGCCATTATAGCTAAAAACAAATTACCTACACTATAACTGAAAGACTTAAAAAACCATCCTTGGCCATTGAATAATAATATGTCGGGAATAAATGACAATAAATAAAGAACTGTTAATAACCAGTAAAGTTTTATATTTTTTTTTGATGAAACAGCATAAAGCCAGTAAAAAAATAAAAACTCAAAAGGGATCACAAAAAAACCATAATAATACTGTCTTACATAAGGGTAATAATTTAAAACGTACTTACTGAACAGTTCCAGCAAAAAAATTGCAGTAAGGTAAATAGCAAACCACTTCCAGTAATTATGTTTTATTTTCTTCCAGTAAATTAATCCTGCAAGACAGGCTAAGAATTGGGTAATTAATAATAATTCTCCCAATATCTTTTGATAATGTAGCATAATAAATAATTAAAGACCCTCGCCAGCTGGATCGCCCGGTGGAATAAGTTGGCCATGGTTCCTTACTTCTATAGCGTTGCTTGAACCGCTGGCGGTTCCCATTAACGCCAAAATTTTTCTGGTAAAAGTGGAATCAGATAAGGGGTTGTCTACACCCATACTCTTGAATCCACCATAAGATGTTGCATCAGCAGGGTTAAAATCCACATATAGATTATTTGATTGAATGGTTGGCATCATCACTACAGTATGCATTTTTTCATATAGCATGGTGGTGGGGTTAGTTAAAAATCCCTGTAAAGCTTCGTATCCGGGTTGGCTCCATTTGGATATCAATGGATAAGCGGCATAATATATCCGAAGCCCTAACTTACTACCCGGACTGGTTGCTTTATTTTGGACATTCATTTCAATTTCATAAATAAATTTTTTCAAGGTATCCAAGTCAAACCAGATCGAATGTGCATCAGCAGGTATAGGGATCAACGAATTAGCTGTAATTGACTGCAATTGATTTTGCTGATATTTGATAATCATTTCCCTAACCAAACTTGCCGGTAATTCTGTAGGTAACTGGTTATTGTAGTTCATACAAATATCATTTGTATCAGCTGTACGATCTCCTGTAACTACATCAGAACTGTTCCCTGGCGGATTAAAATAAATATATGCGCCAAAGGAAAGGGCGAGCAAGGCAATAATTAAAATAAGGTGTCTTTTTTCCATGTTTTTAGATTTTTAATTAAATATAAATATTCTACCCAACAAAGTAAACATCATTATCCATAACTCCCAATCGTCATTAACACATATCCTTATCCGTTAAACAACGGATAAATAAAACCGCTGCTTATTTCTGCAGTTTCAGTTATTGGCACATTGCCTGCCTGCTTTTCCTTTTCCATCTTTGTCTTCTGATGCTGTTAGTCAAAACCCTTGCACCGGGTTACGATAATTCAGCATCAACAGTAAGGAAGTAATGCCGCCTTCTTTGCTCACCATCTCAGCCACGGCAGGCTGAGCTGGTATTTCAAAACATTTTTCTAACCAAAAAAAGTAATGCAGTACTGCAATGGCTACTGCCTTGCCCAAACATTTTTTAACAACTAAAAAAAATTATCATGAAAAAGTTAACAGTTTTATTCAGCACTTTCGCAATTTGCACACTTTTGTTTTTTGTTTCCTGTACAAAGGAAAAAAACATACTCATAACCCATGAAGCTGATTATATCCCTTCGGGTATTATGGATACTCCTTACCTTAGTAATAATAGTTTTGCTGATGACACCCCTTATGTTAAAAGAAATGTTATTCAGGTTGGTTTTGCTGATACCCCTTACCTGGGTAATCATAGCTTTGCAGATACCCCATATCTTGGTAAAACCAGGGTAATTAAAAGCAGGTAAATTAAATATGGTATAATTCTTTTGAATGGGCGGCTTTAATGGCCGCCCTTTACCGTTCCCTCAGCAGTTATGGGTTTTACGCAGTCATTACCCGTTTATACACATTCAAAAGCAATGATGTAATACAATTCAGTAATTTTAAATAATAAATTACCCTTATGCAACTGAAGGCCCTGTTAGTAGATGATGAAAAAAATAACCTGGAGAACCTGAAATTTCTTTTGGAAAATGATTGTAATGGTATTGAAGTGGCATGCATGGCTTTTAACGGACAGCAGGCCAGGGAATGGTTGCTACACAATAAAGCAGATGTGGTTTTCCTGGATATCAGTATGCCTGTAGAGACAGGGTTTGAAATGCTGGAAAAATTAACAGAGCAAAATTTCAGGGTAATATTTGTAACAGCACACGATGAATTTACCATGCAGGCCATCAAAGCCAGTGCAGTTGATTATATTTTAAAACCGGTGAATATTGCAGAGTTACAACAGGCGGTAAATAAACTGCATGCAGGGTTTAACAATCAACAATTTTTACAACAGAACAAGGCACTGATCGATAACCTGCTAAGGAATTTTTCGCCTGGCCAGCCAACGGTAAAGATCGCATTGCCTCAATTAGGCGGCATCAATTTTTTGGAAGTAAATGAAATTGTTTCCCTACAGGCAGATAGTAACTATACCATCATTCATAAACAGAATATGCAGAAAATGGTGGTTACCAAAACATTGAAAGATTTTGAAGACATACTTGATCCCAACCAATTTGTACGGATACATAAAAGTCATATCGTTAATGTAAAATGTATTACTGAATACAGCACTACTGATGGAGGGATAGTAAAGATGTCCGATGGCAATGTATGGAGCATCAGCCGACGACAACTGGACCAGTTTCTGAACATACTGAAAACACACAATGTTTTATTTTTTAACCGGCAATAAACGAATGGCTAACTTTAGGGAGTGCAGTTAAGGGCATTACTATATCAATTATTTTCCCTTTGGCTGTTTGTATTGCCTTTACTGCTGCCTGCCCAGACTTTCAGGTTTACCCAATTCACTACTCACAACGGCCTCCCAATAGATAACGTGTATGCAGCAGCGCAGGATAGTAATAGCTTCCTGTGGTTTGGCACCGACTTTGGTATTGCCCGTTTTGATGGTAATCGTTTTGATAATTATTATAAAACAAACGGGCTGCTCAATAAAGCAGTAACAGACATTGTATATGCCGGCGGAGATTCACTGATCTTTTTTTCTTACCCCAGTGCGATACAATCCATACACTACAATGGGAAAATAAATACAATCGTTGAAAGATCCCTTGTTTCATTACAGCAATTAACAAGGCATGAGGATGCTTTTTATTGTTATAACAGAAATACCGTTCACTTTGGGTTACTGCAAAACGGAAAGTATAAGTTGATAAACGTAGATAGTATGTTCAATAGTAAAGGACTTGTTGTTCATGCTATCGTTTCATTGTCGGAAAATGGTGTAGGATTTTGTACCAATAAAGGATTGTTGATAAAAAATAAGGGACAGATCACTCAACTGCTGCCCGGGCAGAACGTACAGTTTATTGTGTATACCACGCAAAAAAAAATTGTAGCAGTAAGCAATGGTTATGTGGTTGAATCTGATGAAAAATTTAATTTCAGGCAACTGCCTTTTTCTTTTCCCGAAAATTTTTCTGTTTACCATATGGCTGTGGAAACGGATGGCGCCGTTTGGTTCAGAGGGCTTGATAAAGGAGTTTACAGGTTAAAGGATAATCGCCTGGAAGAGATGTCACCCCGCCTTACCCTTCAAAACAAAGCAGTAAATGAGTTTTTTACTGATCTATCCGGCAATCTTTGGTTTTGTACTGATGGCTCGGGTATATTATTAAAAAGAAGATCATTATTTCAGAATTTTGAAACCGAAGACGGGTTAATAAATAATAAAGTACTGAAACTGATTAAGCAAAAGGATGATCTGTTGATAGGTACCAGCAATGGACTTTGTATAAAAAAGGGAAATCAATTTGAGCAGATCAAAATACCAGCTAATTCAAATGCGCTTAATTATATTTTTGGGCTTTTTCCGGTAAATGAAGGTTTAACCGGAATTTGTCTGGCAAATTCTCCATTATATGGTAACAATTTTTCCTGGCCGTTGGGTATGATCAAAGACCTGCAGTTCAATGACCATCCCTTAAGATTTTTCAATGCTATGTTTGCCTGGCAACAGGATAGAGATAATTACTGGATTGTTGCAACTAAATACCTTGTTCATCTTTCAGGTGATCTTAAAAAAACTAATTCTTTGAATTTAGAAAATTTCGGAGTAAAAAAATTGTACTCCATGATTAAGTTTGAAAATGCCCTATGGGCAGGATCTAATAACGGGATCCTGTTAATTACAAAAGATAAAGTAATTAAGATTGATTCAATAGAAAAAGAAAAACTTGGACAGGTTTTTGATTTTTTAATAGATAAAAAAAATCGTTTATGGATAGCAACTGAAACAGGTTTGTTCATCCATGAAAATAAAAAATTTAAGGCTGTACAAAAAGGGATCAGTATGGGAAGTAATTACTGTACTGGCATTACAGAAGATGATAAAGGAATGATATGGTGTTCTACCTGGGATGGCATTTTTGAAACTGACGGGATAGAAAAAAAAAGCTATAATACTTCTGATGGCCTGCCTTCTAAAACCGCCAATTGTGTATTGTTTGACGAAGTGACCAAACAATTATATATCGGTACTGATAACGGGCTGAGTGTATGTAATAAAAACAGTTTGACAACAATCAACCTTTACCCTCATGTATTTATTAAATGTGGTATTGAAGATACATTGTTGGTAGTAGAAAACTCAACCCTTGCACCTGGTCAAAATAAATTGAATTTTTATCTAAGCCTTCCTTTTTTTGAGGGTAATGATAATATCATGTATGAATACAAAATGGATAATAACTCCTGGACACAGGCAATCAACCCAAACGTAATTATTTCAGGTATCTCCAGTGGAAAACATAATTTTTATGCACGTGCAAAAATAAATGGCCAGTTATTCATCAGGGAAGACGCGAATTTTGCTTTTACTATTGAAAAGCACTTTTATGAAAGCTGGTGGTTTATTGCGGGGATATTTATTTTATCGCAGCTGGCCATCATCTATATCATTAACAGGTACAATAAAAATGCAAAAGAAAAAAAACTGGCCGAACAGTTGCATCAGGCCCGCTATGCCTCATTAAAACAACAGGCATTTACCTCATTGATGAACCCCCATTTTATTTTTAATGCACTCAACAGTGTGCAGCATTATATTAACCAGCAGGACAGGCAGAGTGCCAACAAATACCTCAGTGATTTTGCCACACTGGTACGCAAGAGTTTTGATACATCGCAAAGATCTTTTGTATCATTGGAGGAAGAACTGGAAACCGTACGCCTTTACCTGCAACTGGAAAAAATGCGTTTCGCAGATAAGTTTGATTACCTGATCACTTTGAGTAAGGAAGTGGAAGATGATGAATGGATGCTACCGAGTATGGTATTGCAACCTTTTTTAGAAAATGCTATCCTGCATGGATTGATGCCGCTTAACAGCAAAGGATTAATAACCATTGATGCAAGGGTTAAAAATGATACCCTGAATATAACTATTACGGATAATGGTATTGGAATAGAAAAAAGTAAAATATACCGCAGCGGAAAAGAGCATAAAAGCCGGGGTATGCAACTGATCAAAGAAAGATTAGAATTACTAAGTAAACTAAGTAAGGAACCCATTGAATTAGCTATTACTGCTTTAACCCCCGGTGATGAAAATCCAGGTACAAAAATTTCGTTGAATGTACCCCAATCAGTTTATGAAGCATTTACAAAGCAGGCTGGAAAGGGGTAGTGTTATCGGGCTGGCAAAGCATTCAAGCATTTTTAAAACCTGGGAAAGTCTATTAACAAAGGGGTTATTTAAAAATAAGTATTCACTGCAAAAATATATTGGTCTGTAAATATTGTTTTAAATGCAGTGATATTATTTACTTCATAAAAAAGCAGTATTGCTTTTTTGTAGTCAATACTATCTACAGTACGAAAGGATAAAGGGCAATACTCAAAATGCAATAGTATAGCATTGCTAACAATACGGGCTGTTCTTTTATTGCCATCCATAAATGGTTGTATGTAAGATGTAAGTAACAGCACTAATAATGCTTTTTCAAAAACATTTTCTTTTTTATTTACTAAGTCACACATTTGTTGTAAAGCGTCTTTTATTTGCCATTCGTTTTCCAATGGTAAATAGTTAGTGCCCGATATTCCCACTCTTTTGGATCTGATATTTTTTGATACTGCAAGTTCCTTTATTAATATACTATGTAAATTTTCAATTTTTGTAACTGTAAGCGGATACATATAATCTGGATGCTCCACGATAAAGTCAATGGCTTCTTTGTGGTTCAATAGCATAGTTGCTTCATCTTTCGTTTTTCCCGAAGCGGTTTTTTTCTCTTTTAATAATTTTTCGGTTTCAAGTAACGAGTATGTGTTGCCTTCAATTTGAGATGATTTCCAGCTTAAATCAATTGCCAGTCTTTCCATTTCGTTCATCCACTCTGGCCTGGTAAAGGCAGCACTTTTTTTCAAAAAGTGAAGATGATAATTGTGCAATATGGCTAATTCTTCTTTACTGAATAAGGGCGTATTTTTTAATCCTTGGGTTATCAAATTAAAATTGAAGGTTGTTTGTATTTTTCTTTGGTCAATATCATTTTTAAAATAATTATCAATATCTACGGTGTTCAATATTTTGTAAACATCGGTTACTTTATAACGGGTATTTTTTCCAGCTCCTGTTTTAATAATTTGAGATGCTTTCAAAAACTTTTGCAACATTCTTTTTACAGTAGCCAGGCTTATTTCATTTGCAAAATGTGCAGCTATTGTTGCAGATGAAGATTCGCTTTCTGAAGCAATAAAGTTTAATATTTCTGTTTCTATTCGGCTCATTTTGGTGTAATATACTGCATGTTTGGCTCGTTTTATACCTTTTCTGAGCCGAATAAGTTAAAAAAATGAGCCGAATGACTGATTCAATTTAATACTGAGTTTCTATTGTGAAAATTTGTGGCTTTGTCCATAGGGCCATACTCACTATGCAGGGTAAATACTCAAATCCTTTTAATATAGCAGAATTATTATTTTGCAATACAAAATTCCTCCCATTTAATCCAATACATCCTTACCGTTCCCTCCCTCATACCAGCTTTTCACACAGCCATTACCATCCGTTACACAGGGTGAGTTGTACCCCCCGGTTAATAAAAATACTTTTAGCTTCTAAAATTAAACCAATGAAGCGAATATTCTTTTTACTGTTAACCATGCTAACACTGGCGGGCTATGCACAATACCCTGTTACCAGCATTAATATTACCATGCCGGGTAATACCCCTGCCAATACCGCTGACTGGGCAACTGCCATGCCACCGGTAATGATAACCGCCCAGGCACAACTGCGAAACGGACAGGTACCTGGCGAAGTGGCAGAAAGCAGAATATTAGTTACTATTAAACAGGGCGGCAGCAAAAAATATGGTAGCTACACCCCTGATAATGCACCATCAGCCGGGTTTACTACAGCAGTAAAAACCTGGAGCGGCAGCAATGCAATTTCATTGTTAGGTAAGGATGTAGTTCTGCCGCCAGGCACTTACGAATTGTGCGTACAGTTCTTCTCTTATAATGCACCGGCAAAGCCATTGAGTAATGAAGTGTGTAAAACATTTACTATCCAAGGTTCCAAAGATGAAAAATATTCTCCGCCGGTAAATCTAACCCCGGCGGATAAAAAAATATTTACGGAAAATGAAATAAAAGCTCCAATTACTTTCCGGTGGACTCCCGTTTTGCCAAAGCCACAGGAAACGGTTGTTTATAAATTACAGGTATGGCCATTGATGCAGGGGCAAACCCCCTCACAGGCTATGCAAACAACACAGCCAGTAATTCAGGAAGAAGTAAAAGGCCAAACGCAATTTATGTACCGCAAGGGATGGGATGGAAAAGTACAAGGCGGTTATGTTTGGCGTGTAGAAGCTACAGATGGACAAGGAAAAGTGTTGGGAGTGAGTGAGGTGACGAGTTTTAGCTCAGGAAGTAACTGCACATACGACTTTAAATTAAGTGTTACCAGTGTAGAATGTTTGAACAGTCAAAACGGATTCAATAATTATAAAGTTTGTATTAATGCTTATTTCCAAAGCAGCAGTTTAAATCTTACTTATTTAACTGCCGGAAGTGGAATTAGTGCAACGCATCCAAGCTATTCGCCAACATATGTAGTAAGTGCCATTACGCCAGCATTATCAGCACAGATTAACGGTGTTGCCACAAATAAAGCGTATTGCTTTAATGTAGCAGTGCCGGTTGGGCAAACATCAATAATTATAGGCTTGCAAGGGGATGATAATAATCCAAGCCCAACCATTACATGCCAACCGGGCGGCGATACTTTAATTAATTTGCCAGGCTGCAATCAAACTGATTGTTGCAAAGGAGGAAGCTGGGGAGAAAAATTAAGAATTTATGATAATGGTTCAAGTTCTACTTTAGAGGCATGTGGTAGTAATTTAGGCACTGCACCTTGTGGAGGTAGTGGCAAGTTAAATGTAACTTATCATTGTAACCCCAATTGTAATACTGTTGCGCAAATTATTTATCAGTATTATGATGCTAATACAGGT
>JAYVUE010000209.1:0-3198 GCA_043788195.1 Chitinophagaceae bacterium | reverse complement strand
GCGACATCAGTCAACTCAAAAGTATACCGCAAAGCCCCGCAAACAGTTTTTTAAAGCGGGGTATTATTGGGGGCTTTGCGGATACTTTTCTATGTGTTGGTGGCAATGCCAAAGGAGCGGTACGTTTTTATTAGAGCATTGTAGGACACACCATTCGGGCGGACACATTTTTTATTTGCTGACACTTTAAAATATTTTTTATGAAACAGGTATTTTTTGCATTGGCTTTTTGCTTGCTAATTAGTGGGGCAGTTAAATCACAATCTTGCAAAGACTTGCCAGACAAATTTTATTCCTACAGCCAAGCAATTAGCTCAATGGAAAATTCAACTTTTAAATTGACCGACAAACTTCCTTACGGAAAAAGTTCATGGATTGTAAGTGCTAACTATTACAGTTGTGATGGTTCTTATGGATACTTGGTTTATACGACTGACAAGGGCAAGAAATATGTACATGAAAAAATACCGACAAGAGTATGGACTGAATTTAAAAATGCAGGTTCAAGCGGCTCATACTATGTAAGTAACATAAAAGGCAGATATAGATTAGTGCCTGAATAAATTTCATTCCGAAGGTTATTTTTAAATTAAAAGGTATATATGAAAAGAATCTTTATTTCTATTTTGTCATTTTTTATTTTCTATTCATCCTTTTCTCAAATCAACCATATAGAATTATTGATTGGAAAATTGGATTCAGATGTAACCAGCTATTTTGATTCACTTAATAGTTTAAAAAGTAATCCATACTATAAAATCAAAAGAGATGTATCTGATTACGGGGATATGATTTTAAAAGTCGAATTTGCTTTATCTGATGGGTCTTTTTATACTTGCTCAGGTATTATAACTCGATTTGCAAGATTAAAGGGAGATGAATTTTGTGATAGACAATACATAATGGGTAATGCGGAATTTGCCAAACCCAACTTAGATTTTATTAAAGACAATTTCAAATTTGTACCAGAGAATAATAACTGGGAAAAAATATTAATTCCAGACCACTTCAAAGTAATTGCATCTTTTGAAAAACGGGAAAATTTTTATACAATAAAATACGAACTCCAAGAAATAAAATAATCTTGTCTAAACTTCTATATAACCGCTTTAATTTTATGTACTTGCTACGGGCTATTTATGCTAACGGCAATCAGTATAAAACGATTGACGAAATTTACAATTCACTTGACCCTAAAATGGACAAACCCGAATTTGACAGAATGATGTTTAGACTAAAAGAGTTGGTTTACTTAGACGAACACATGACAACTTATAAAATAAGGGTCAACAACATTGGTGAAACAAACTTAATTCTCATTGACCGTCAAGAGGAAGAAGAACGGCGGCGGCGAGATTCTCTCTTACCAGCAAAAAAATCACTAAGCCAAAAAATTAAGACAATTGTGTCAACGAATATTAAACCCTTTGGCAAATGGTTGCTAAAATACATTATTGAAATTAGTATTGCGGTAATTGCGACAATAGTAGCTGCATATCTCATTGTTAAATATAAATTACCTCATTAAAAATTTATTTTATGGACGAAACATTAAAAATGATGCACGGAGAAACCGTTGCCAAAATTTATGAGGCTTTAAAAGGTGACCTTTTTAAGCTCAATGAAAAATATCCTGACTTAAAAGATAAATATGGTAAAGAACAAAAGACAGGGCATTTTTACAATTTCACTATTGAGCCAACAAATCTTATGTTTGAAGACGACATACCGAACGACCTTAAACAAGATGTAATTGCTCTGTTTGACAAACATTTAAAACCGAAGGGTAATTAATGTTTTTGGCTAATCAAAGAGCAGACGAGGCACATGCCACCAACAACTAAGGCTTCGTTGGGTGCGCAGCACCAACAATGAAGCCCAATGTTGAACGAAACCGGTAAATTATTTGGGTGTTGTTTTATATGGAGTTATCGTGTTGCAAATTAGTAGTTACTAGTGCACGATAGGATATGATTTTTTTCAACTATTGTTTTTCTGCAGCTCACGGGCTTTTTCATGCTTCTTTTTTTTCATTAGGCATAAAGCTTCCCCTACCCACATTCAGCAGGCATTCCCCTTTTCTTCCATCTTATATTGTTCAGGAGGTCCGCGTTTACCAAATGTGATTAATGTAATTAGGGTACCGGTTTTGCAACAAGGACAAGCATGCAACTTTGTTGTAATCTCAATTTTTGTTGCAGGCATTTTCAGCTGTATTCTTAGTTTTTCAAACTTTGCACGCTTCCATGTACTGCTGAGTATACCGTAATGCCTGATGCGCACATAACGCAGCGGTAAAATGTGCATGGCAAAACGCCGGATAAATTCAGGGTTACTCAACGTCATTTGTTTTTTACTACCATTGCATTTGTAATCTTTGTAACTGAACGTGGTATTGGCTTGATCCACATTTTGCAAACGATGATTACTGATGGCTATCTTATGCGTGTACCTGCCCAGGTATTCTATCACCTGCTTTGGTCCACCAAATGGCCGTTTGGCATACACTACCCAATTTTTGGTAAACAGATTTTCCACTACCGTTTTATCTGTGATACCACTTTCTCTCAGCAGGGCCACATACTTTGCGCGATACACTTTACTTAGCGCTTTTGCCGGGAACAAATATTTACCCTTTGCAGTAATGGTTTTAAAATATCCATTTGCATCTACCCCTGCACCGGGAACAATACAATGCAGGTGCGGATGCAGGCTAAGGGTTTGCCCCCAGGTATGCAGAATACAGATCATTCCAGCCTGCAATCCTTTACTGCCTGCAAACTGGTGGATTGTTTTCCAGGCGGCTTTAAATAATGTATCGTATACGATTGACGGCTGATGCATGGCAAGTACATTCAGCGTTTCGGGTAATGTGAATACTACATGAAAATACGGCACAGGCAGGAGGTCTGCTGTGCGCCTTTGTATCCATTCTTCACGCTTGTGTCCCTGGCATTTAGGGCAGTGTCTGTTCCGGCAACTGTTGTAGCTGATTTTTATTACACCACAATCATCACATACATCTACGTGCCCACCCAATGCAGGTGTGCGGCAGCATGTAAGAGCGCTTAATGTACGTAGCTGATGTGAGTTTAACCCGATGGTTTCTATACTGTTTCCTAAATGCTCCAGCACACCGGCTACTTCGTATGTGGCGCGCATTGAGCAAATAGTGTATCAAGTGGACTAAATATTTTT
>JAYVUE010000208.1:0-3846 GCA_043788195.1 Chitinophagaceae bacterium | reverse complement strand
CAAAAGAAAGCGGCAAAAGGTTGCTCGATTTTTCTATCAGGATAACTTTACCTTCCATGCCGCTAAGGATCAGCCGTATGGGTTGCTTTACCCGTTCTTCATATTCAGATAAGGTTTGCCTGCACATGCCACAGGGAGAAATAGGGTGACTGCTTTCGCCATTATTATTATTATAGCTAATGGCAATAGTATCAATGGCAATATTAGGGTACAGTGTTGAAGCAGAAGCCAGTAAAACCCTTTCTGCGCATATACCAACGGGATAGGAAGCATTTTCCTGGTTAGTACCGGCTACAATTTCGCCATTGGCCAATTTGGCAACAGCTCCCACATTAAAATTGGAATAAGGAGCATATGCTGCAACTGTAATACCCCGGGCTTCGTTTAGCAGCCAGGCATCTTTTTCATTTAGTTCTTCTATTGAATTATAAACATCAAATTCAAAACTGTATTCTTCTTTTTTCATAAGTGATAATTTTATTAATGCCAATCATTTAAAAAATACAGATATCAAATTTTTAAATGAACAGCGACTTAAAATCAGATAAAAAATCCTCACTGCATTGCTGCAGCGAGGACCCACTCTATTTTAAAGTTACTTCTTAAAATTGAATTAAGCACTATTATTTGATCCACCTGAACAATCGTTTCCACCTTGGGCCAGCCTCCCAGCTGAACCAGATCAGTGAGGCTTTACCTACAACATGATCTTCGGGTACAAAACCCCAATAGCGGCTGTCTAAAGAATTATGGCGGTTATCCCCCATCAACCAGTAATAGTCCATTTTAAAAGTATAACTAACCGTTTCTTTTCCGTTGATGAAATATTTTCCTGCTCGGTTCTCCAGTTGATTACCCTCATACACTTCTATGCACCGTTTATACCTGATCATATTATCAGCAGTTAATTGAATAGAAGCTCCTTTTTTAGGAATCCACAAAGGCCCGTAATTATCAGCAGACCAGTGCCCGATTGTATCATAATACGGGAACAGATCAACACTTGGATCCTGGATAAAATCAGTTAAAATAAATCCTGCAGGTAATTTAAGTTTTGCTTTCTCTTCATTAGTGATATTTACAAGGTATAAATTATTTTTTTGCTGGATAAGGTCGCCCTGATCTTCACGGATTGCAATCCCTAATTCTTCCAGTTTCTCTTTATCTAAAAAAATGCCTGCAGGAGTTTCTAAATGGTAAAAGCGTTGTGATTGTGGAAAATATTCCTGCGGCTTATTATTGACCATTAGCTTTCCATTAACCAGTTGTATAGTATCCCCGGCAATACCTACACATCGTTTAATAAAATTTTCCTGCTTATCAACTGGCCTGACAATGATCTGGCTGCCATAATCCTGCCAAACCCTTTCCCTTCCCAGCTCCCGTACCGCCTGGTAATAGGTTATTTTAGAGCCAAATTTTTCTTCATCATTAATCAATGTATCATTAACAGGAAAATTAAATACAACCACATCATTTCTTTTTACCGGACTTGCAAACCACCGGGTATAAGGGATATGGATCCATTCAACATACGACTTAACATTGATACCCGGTATGGTATGATGTACAAAAGGCATAGCTATCGGGGTATTGGGTAGTCTTGGTCCGTAAGAAGATTTACTGACAAAAAGAAAATCATTTACCAACAAGGTTTTTTCCATTGAAGGTGTAGGGATAGTATAAGCCTCAAATACAAAAGTGCGTATAAGCGTAGCTGCAACAACAGCAAAGGCAGCTGCATCTATCCATTCCCTGGTTACCGATTTTTTATAATTTTTTACAACATTAACACCGGCATATTTCTCCGATGTTGAATAACCCAGGTAGGGAAAATAAGCAAAAGGAAAAAAGACAGCGGCGGCATGATGCCAGAAACCAAACCGTCCAAAATGTTCTACAAATTTGATACATATCCAGATAGTAATGAATTGCCCTGCAATAGGAACCAATTGAAAAAAGAACCAGTACTTTTTCAAATTCATTTTTTGCACCATGCACCATGTATTGTAAAAAGGCACTAAAGCTTTCCAGCTTTCTATACCTGCCTTTTTAAACATGCCATACATACCAATATGCCAGCCAATTGTGGCTACAATGAAAATGATCCAACCTATACTCATATACAAAAATTTATTCGTGGCAAAAGTACCATTTAAAAATTGGTGAACTGGGTTTGCTTGAAAAATGTTTTGAAATGTTTAACAGAAAAAAATACATTTCATTTAGTGCTTAAAATATGATTAATAATATTGCTTACTTCAACAGCCCGGTTCATGATCATGAAATGCCCGGCATTTTTTATTGTAAAATCAGCTTTGATGTTTTTAATAGGAAACAGGTTATCACTTTCGCCATGAATATGATAAATTTCAGGCGGTTGCCAGTCATTTTTCCAGTTGATGGCCTGGTTTACGGCCCAGTTTACATATTTCTGATTTGCATTTCTACGATAATTAGCTACCATTTTTTTATCTTCTGCATCTGTTATTCCAAGCATTCTGTTCTGAATGGGTTCAATTAATTTGTTTGTCTTCATTGGAAAAAATTTATTAAGCCTTAACCTTGCAACTGTTTTAAGCCAAAACGGTAACTCATCCTTTGTTTTGATACTGGAGATCATTATGATCTTTTCAACTTGTATTTGTTTGGCTATTTCAATGCAGATCATCCCACCAAAGGAAAGTCCCATTAAAAAAGGATTCTCCGTTTCAATAGTTGCCCTCATTCTACCTGCATAACCTTTAATGGTTTCTGCTTTATCCGGTTCCAGCCATGGGATTACTTTTAAATTGTACCCCGTAATATTGAGTTTAGAAAAAGCTCTTTCATCTGCACCCAATCCGCTGATACAATAAATTGTTTTCATGCACTATCTATTTTCTTGGTAATACATAATTCTCTACGTCTTCCAGGCTAATACCCTTACCGGAAAGAATGATCAGTCGCTCTACAACATTCCGTAATTCACGAATATTTCCGGTCCAGTTATATTCTTTTAGTGCATTCAGCGCATTTTTGTCTATTATTTTTTTGGGTTGGCCATATTCTGTTGCAATCACATCAAGGAAATAATCAACAAGTGCAGGCACATCGTCCCTCCTTTCGTTCAATGAGGGAACATGAATGATGATCACTCCCAAACGATGATATAGATCGAGCCGGAAATTTTTTTCATCCACTTCTTTTAATAGATCTTTATTAGTTGCAGCAATAACCCTAACGTCTACACTTATATCTTTTTCAGCCCCTACCCTTGTTATTTTCCCTTCCTGTAATGCACGTAATACCTTGGCTTGTGCTGTAAGGCTCATATCGCCTATCTCATCTAAAAACAAAGTGCCTCCATTAGCTGTTTCAAATTTACCAATGCGTTGTTTGATAGCTGATGTAAAAGATCCTTTTTCGTGACCAAACAATTCGCTTTCTATCAATTCCACAGGAATAGCAGCACAATTAACTTCTACCATAGGGCCACTATTGCGATTGCTTTTTTCATGTATCCACCTGGCCACAAGTTCTTTACCAACGCCATTATCACCGGTGATAAGAATTCTGGCATCAGTAGGTGCAACTTTTTCAATGGTATCCCTTATTTTTTTTATAGGACCGCTTTCACCGATCATTTCCTGTGTTCGGCCAACTTTTCTTTTTAAAACTTTTGTTTCGGTAACCAGGCTTTGTTTATCCAGGGCATTGCGTAATGTTATCAGCAGCCGGTTAAGATCAGGAGGTTTGCTTATATAATCAAAGGCCCCTTTCTTTACAGCTTCAACTGCATTATCAACATTACCATGCCCGCTGATCAAGATCACCGGCACGTCGGGATTTAATTCTTTGGCTCTT
>JAYVUE010000207.1:0-14727 GCA_043788195.1 Chitinophagaceae bacterium | reverse complement strand
ACCAAGGCAAAGGGATTAAATGAACATTGTTTCGTGTGCCACGAACCAAGGCAAATAAATGAACATTGTTTCGTGTGCCACGAACCAAGGCAAAGGGATTAAATGAACATTGTTTCGTGTGCCACGAACCAAGGCAAAGGGATTAAATGAACATTGTTTCGTGTGCCACGAACCAAGGCAAAGGAACAACTTTGCCAAAATTAAATTATTATTCGGGGAATTAGCAGTAACTGTCTGCTCCCGTTGATTGTCCGCAGGACTCTGTGAGAAAACCAGACGGGGGCATCCGGGATAGGAAATTATTTTAAATTTGAGACTGGACAGAAATACCAACGGGGACGGAAAATCAATAGAGCAACTTTGCCAAAGTTTTAAACTTTGGCAAAGTTCAATCATATAAATTGCCTACGCATCTTTACCATGGCAATGCTTATATTTTTTACCACTGCCGCAAGGGCAAGGGTCATTTCGGCCGGGGGCTTTTTCAACACGGATGGGTTCTTGTTTGATTGGTGATGACGGATCTATATATTCATTCTCTCCTCCTGCATATTCCTGTCCGCCCGTGCTTGAAGTAGCAAATTCTTCTTTACGCTGGCGCATTTTACTCATATCCGTTTTCTTTTCCCTTCCTTCTTTTATCTGGCCGGCATTAGTTTGCTCCATGGGTATTTGTGCATGGCTCAAAAAGCTTACAATATCTTTATTCACTTGGTCGTCCATTTGCTTAAAGGCACTGAATGCTTCTATCTTGTAAATTACCAACGGGTCTTTTTGTTCGTAGCCTGCTGTTTGTACGCTATGTCGCAGATCGTCCATTGCCCGAAGGTGTTCTTTCCACGCATCATCGATCAAAGCCAAAGTGATACTGCGCTCCAGGGCATCGTTCAATTCACGTCCGTCTGTTGCAATGTATTTATCCAGGTTAGCCAATGCCTGCAAAGATTTTTTTCCATCGGTAAAAGGTACTGCCACATTTTCGATCTGGTTGCCCTGCTCTTTACGGATATTTTTTATCACCGGCAGTGTTTGCTGTATCATCGCCGCTGTTTTATGACGGTACTGCGTAACCGCTTCTGAATACAATCGTTCTGCCAAAACATTTACTTCAACTTTATCAAGTTCTTCCGCGGTAATAGAAGTATCGATTCCAAAATTTACAATCGCTGCTAACTTAAAACCATCAATATCATTTCCTTCTTTGAAAGAATTCACCAACCCGTCGGCAACAGAATAAAATGCGTTATCAAGGTCTAATGCCAGGCGTTCGCCAAACAAAGCATGGTTACGTTTGCTGTACACCACATTTCTTTGCTTATTCATTACATCATCATACTCGAGTAACCGTTTACGGATACCAAAATTATTTTCCTCAACTTTTTTCTGTGCTCTTTCAATTGATTTGGTGATCATGCTGTGCTGTATCACTTCGCCTTCTTTATAACCCATCCTGTCCATTAAAGAAGCAATTCGTTCACTGCCAAACATACGCATCAGGTCATCTTCCAGCGAAACAAAAAAGCTGGAGCTTCCGGGATCGCCCTGCCTGCCTGCACGGCCGCGTAACTGCCTGTCTACCCTACGGCTTTCATGACGTTCGGTACCAATGATGGCCAATCCGCCTGCTTCTTTTACACCGGCCCCCAGTTTTATATCTGTACCACGTCCGGCCATGTTTGTTGCAATAGTAACGGCCGATGCAAACCCTGCTTCGGCAACTACCTGCGCTTCTTTAGCATGTTGCTTTGCGTTCAACACATTATGCGGAATATTTTTTTGTTTCAGCATCCTCGATAACAATTCACTTACTTCCACGGATGTGGTACCCACCAGTGATGGCCTTCCGTTTGTACGCAGTTTTTCTATTTCTTCAATAACGGCTTTATATTTTTCACGTTTGGTTTTATACACCAGGTCCTGTTCATCTTTACGAATGGCTTTTACATTTGTAGGGATGGTAACCACATCCAGTTTATAAATACTCCACAACTCTGCAGCTTCTGTTTCGGCCGTACCCGTCATACCTGCCAGTTTGTGGTACATCCTGAAATAGTTCTGCAAAGTAACCGTGGCATAGGTTTGTGTAGACGCTTCTATTTTTACATTTTCTTTTGCTTCAATGGCCTGGTGCAGCCCATCAGAATATCTTCTTCCATCAAGTATACGCCCTGTTTGTTCATCAACAATTTTTACCGCCTCATCCATCACCACGTATTCAATATCCTTATCAAATAAAGTGTAGGCCTTTAATAATTGCTGTACAGTATGAATGCGATCTGCCTTTAAAGCATACTCATTTAAAAGATGTTCTTTGCTGTGCAATTTATCATCAGCACTTAAATTACCTTTTTCAATATCTGCAAGCTTGGTAGCTATATCGGGTATGATAAAAAATTCGGGGTCCTCGCCACTCCTTGTAATTAATTGTATGCCCTGGTCAGTAAGATCAACCTGGTTATTTTTTTCATCAATATTAAAATACAATTCGGCATCAACTTTGGGCATTTCTTTTTGCTGGTCGGCCAAATAATAATTTTCAGTTTTTTGCAATTTTACCCTGATGCCGGGTTCACTCAAAAATTTTATCAAGGCACTGTTTTTTGGTAATCCACGGTGTGCCCTCATTAAAGCCAGGCCGCCATCTTTGGCGTCGTCATTACCCTCGGCTATTTTTTTCTTTGCTTCGATCAGGAATTGGTTAACTGCTTTTCTTTGTGCGTCAACTAATTTTTCAATGCGTGGTTTAAGGTCAAAGAATTGCTGGGTGTTATCACTGTGTCCAACCGGACCACTGATGATCAATGGCGTTCTGGCATCATCTATTAAAACACTATCAACTTCATCCACCATTGCATAATGGTGTTTACGCTGTACCATTTCATCCGGAGAGTGCACCATATTATCCCGCAGGTAATCAAAGCCAAATTCATTATTTGTGCCGTACACAATGTCTGCGTTATAAGCATTTCGGCGTGCATCGCCGTTGGGTTCGTGTTTATCGATACAGTCAACCCGAAGTCCTAAAAATTCAAAGATGGGTCCATTCCATTCGCTATCTCTTCGGGCCAGGTAATCGTTTACAGTTACAATGTGAACGCCTTCGCCGGAAAGGGCGTTAAGATAAGCGGGTAATGTACTTACCAGCGTTTTACCTTCACCGGTTGCCATTTCTGCAATTTTGCCCGAGTGCAAAACTGCACCACCTATCAGCTGCACATCATAGTGAACCATGTTCCATGTTACAGCGCCGCCACCTGCCGTCCAGGTATTTTTAAAGATCGATCTGTCACCGGAAATGATGATATTATCTTTTTTTACAGCCAGCAACCTGTCGAGTTCAGAAGCTGTACATTCTAACTGATCATTTTCTTTGAACCTGCGACTGGTTTCCTTAACAGCAGCAAAAGCTTCAGGAATAAGATCCTGCAGCACTACTTCCAATGCTGTATCCTTAGCTTTTTTTAATTCGTCAATTTCCTTGTAAATAATGTCCTTGTTATTGATCTCTTCAAGTGGTAAGTCCTCAGCAGCCTGTTTTTTGCCGGCGATCTGTTCATTAATTGAAGAAAGGTGTTCGGCAATACGTTCTTTAAATTCTATGGTTTTATTACGCAATGCGTCGTTACTTAAAGATTGATATTCTACAAAAAAATGATTGATCTTTTCAACCAGTGGTGTTATTTTTTTAACATCCTTTTCGCTCTTGTTTCCACCAAAAAGTTTTGAAATTGTTCCTAACATAAAGTTCAGTGTTATTGGGTATTGCAGTTATTAATTTAGAATAAAGAATATTGTACAGTCAAATTTGATGCTGAAAACTATTTTTGAGTCAAAATGACAGTGGTTGCCCCTTTCATCAGGGGTTGCAAAGGTAGTAAATGTTTAGGGTTTGAGGTTAGGGTGTTGCAGGGAAGGAGAAAGGCATCTTTACGTCTGGACGGTTAAAAATTACCAACTTAAACAATCTACTTGTTTCTTTGTTACGTAATTTGTAAAAAACTTATTATGCAAAAGACTATACTTATCCTCTGCCTTACGGGCTTATCCATACAGGCTTTTTCACAAAATGAAAACCTTGTAGCATTTGATAAACAACGGATAAATATCTCCAAAAAATCACAAATTGTACTTGGTGGTTGGTCGGCGGTAAATATGATCGTCAGTGCTTTTGCTACTAAAACCACCAATGCCGAGATGCGTAATTTTCACCAGATGAATGTACTCTGGAATGGTATAAATCTTGGTTTTGCAGCGCTTGGTTATTGGGGTGCAGGTTTAGAAAAGATTAAGAATCCTACTTTGTCGGCAATATTAAAACACCAAAACGGAACCGAAAAAACTTATATGCTTAGTATTGGCCTTGATGTGGCTTATATTGCCAGTGGCTTATACATGACGGAAAGGAGTAAAAGCCGTGCGGATCCATCTAAGCTTAAAGGCTATGGAAATGCTGTAATGTTTCAGGGTGCATTTTTATTATTGTTTGATGCTGCAAATTATTTCATACACCGAAATCATGGCAAACAATTATATAAAATTGTAGATAAAGTACAGCTAAGCGGCGGGGCTGGGTCTATGTCTTTAGTGTATAGATTTTAGTACCTTATTTTCTTATACTTCAATTAATTTGTTAAATCTTTAACCGTTTATCAAAAAAATAGTTGAGGTAAATAATCTAGTACTACTTTTACACGAACGAATTCGTATATCAACTATAATTATGAGAAAATTATTACTCAGTATTGTCTTCTACTGCTTTGGATCTTTTGTAAATGCACAGGTAAAAGGAACCATTATTGATTCGGTAGCAAAAAAGCCAATTGATAAAGTGGTTATAGGCTTAGTGATTAAATCGAATCCTTCTGATACCATTTATACTTTTACTGATGAAAAAGGCCAATTCAAATTTGACAATGTACCTTCTTCCAATTTTTCTGTTACCATACGTAATTTGGGTTACAGGCCTGTTGCCAAATTTGTTCCTGTCAATAAAGCCGAAAAAACAATTGATATAGGCACGATTATTTTGGCAACCTGGGGTAAATTACTGGAAGAAGTGGTGGTAGAAGCGCCTGCCATTGTAGTAAAAGAAGATACCATCGAATACAATGCAGCATCTTTTAAAGTAAAAGAAAATGCGGTGGTGGAAGATTTGTTAAAAAAATTACCAGGGGTAACTGTAGATAAAGATGGTAACGTAACCGCACAGGGTAAAAGTGTAACAAGAGTAAAAGTTAATGGTAAAGATTTTTTTGGAGGCGATGTAAAAACTGCAACAAAAGAATTACCCGCAAATATTGTTGATAAAATTCAGGTTATTGATGACTATGGTGACCAGGCCACAGTTAGTGGTATTAAAGATGGAGATCCTGACAAAGTGATCAATATCCAGATCAAAAAAGATAAAAATAAAGGTTTTTTTGGCAGGGTAACTGCAGGTGCGGGTACTGAAGGCCGTTACCAGGCTTCTCTTAACAGTAATTACTTCAATAACAACCAACAGATATCTTTTGTTGCCAATAGTAATAATACAAATACTTCCTTATTTAATTTTAGTGGTGGTGGCAACAGGGGTGCAACCAGCATGATGCGTGCCGGAATGAGTGCTATGAATGATATGGGTGGTATGAGCGGGATGAACAATATGATGCAGGGTGGTGGCGGTGCTGGTTTAATCAGTACCGGTAACAATAGTGGCATTTCAACTACCCATTCAGCAGGTATTAATTACCGCGATCAATGGGGTAAACGTATCAGTGTATATGGCAGTTATTCGTACAATCATAAAAATACCAGCCAGGTCCAAAATACACTGGAAACAAATAGTTTTATTAAAAACCAGGACCAGGACATATTTACCATGGCAGATGCGCACAGGTTTACTTTTAATTTCGAATACCAGGTCGATTCTTTTAATTACTTAAAAATAAGCCCAAGTATTAATTATAACGGCAGTGATGCTAACAACAAATCATTTTTTGATTACAAACAGACTGATGGAACTAAAACCATTGATGGAAACAATAAGAACCTGACCAATTCCCAAGCTCCCAATTTAGCTGCCACCATTTTATATAATCATAAATTCAGAAAAAGAGGCAGGAATTTTTCAACGAGTTTAACCTTAGGTAATTCACAAAATAATACATTACAGGATGTAACTAATTTAAGTTATCAATATGTGCCTCCATTTATAGGGGCCAGTAATTCTTACCAATTCCTTGACCAGAAAAACAATAACTATAGTTACGGCATAAGGCTCACTTATTCTGAACCACTGTCTAAGATCCGTAGCCTTGATTTTAGTTATAGCTATAATTTTAATTATGGTAGAAATAATAAAAAAACTTTTGATGTAAACCCGGTTAACAATTCAAAAACGTTCAATAATTTTTTGAGCAATAATTACGAAAATGATTATTACACAAACCGCTTGGGTGTTTCATTAAGGACAACAAAGAAAAAATACAATTATACAATTGGTGTCAGTTTGCAAGCCGTTAATTTAAAAGGTAATTCCATAACCAAAGACAGCGCATATAAAAGTATCAACCGCATCAATGTTTTCCCCATAGCCAGGCTGGTGTATAATTTCAACAGAACAAAATCATTGAATTTTAATTATACCGGTAATGCCACTCAACCTACCTTTAGCCAGTTACAACCGGTGCAGGACCCGAGTAATCAGCAAAGCATTACAATAGGAAATCCTGGTTTAAAGCCATCTATTAATCACAATTTTAATTTCTCGTACAATAATTTCAATTTCACCTCGGGCAAAGTATTGTTTACTAATTTAACTTTCAGTACAATAAGAAATCAGATCGTAAATAATACCATCAATAAGGGATTGGGCAGGGTGTTAAGTGTTCCGGAAAATGTAAATGGTTACTATAACCTGCTGGGCTTCTATGTTTATTCCAAACCATTTAAAAATAGGAAATATGTGATCACTGTAACGGGCTCTGTGAATTACAATCATAATGTCAACCTTTTCGATAGTATCCGTAATATCGGACAAAACTGGGTGGTGAACCAGGGTTTTAATTTTGAATTTAATTATAAAGAATGGTTGGAACTGGGCGTTGGCATAAGTTATGGCCTGAACGATATAAGTTATAAGCATCTAAAGGGATTAGCCTCAACAACTCTGCGTAATTCAACCAGCAATTCATGGACATTCAGTAATAATATCAATATTGATATCACCAAAACACTGGTATTAAAATATGATATTGATTATACGATCAATTCCGGATTGGCCAGTAGCGTTAATAAGAACCTAGTTATTATGAATGCTTCTTTGGAAAAACAACTCTTTAAAAAGAAGAATGGTGTGATAAAAATTTCGGCATTTGACATTTTTAAACAAAACAGCAATATCAACCGAAGTATAAATGGTAATTCAATTATTGATACCCGCTCTAACCGCCTTACCCGTTATTTTTTGGCCACATTTACTTACAGGTTACAGAAATTTAAAGGACAACAACCCCAGGGTACAGGCCCGTTTAGGGGAATGGGCGGCCAGCCCCCAAGATTTTGAGAACTTAACAAAGGCAAGATTGGTAAATAAAATTAATTTTACAGGGGTTTTTTACACCCCTTTTTTATTACCTTTGCCCCCCGAAAACCTGTTCCGTGAATATTGCGACAGAAATATACAATCAACCTGAATTTCAATTATGAGTGGTGCATTAAAAGAGGTTCGTAACCGGATAAAGAGTGTTCAAAGTACACAGCAGATAACCAAAGCTATGAAGATGGTGAGTGCCGCAAAACTTCGCCGTGCACAGGATGCCATTACACAAATGCGCCCTTATGCAAAAAAATTGCAGGAAATGCTGGGCAATATTGTCAGTAATAGCGATGGTGATGTGACTATTGCTTTAGCAACAGAAAGAAATGTGGAAAAACTAATGATCATAGTTGTTACCAGCGACAGGGGTTTATGTGGGGGTTATAACAGTAATCTTATTAAACTGGCCAAACAGGTGATGCTCGAAAAATATCCAACCCAGCAGGCTAAAGGAAATGTGGTGATATTACCAATTGGTAAAAAAGGATTTGAACATTTTACAAAAATGGGTTTTAAAGTGGTGGATAAATACTGGGATATTTTTACCGGCTTAAGTTTTAATAAAGTACAGGCCGCCGCAAAATATGCCATGGAAGCTTTTATCAATAAAGAAATTGATGCAGTGGAACTGATTTACAGTGAATTTAAAAATGCAGCAACACAGCGATTTGCTGCCGAATCATTTTTACCAATACAAAAAGTAGAGAAATCTTCAGGTCAAAAAAATGCCGACTTTATTTTTGAACCCGGTAAAGACATTTTACTGGCCGAACTGATGCCGAAGATCCTGAACACACAATTATTTAAAGCTACTTTAGATGCCAATGCAAGTGAGCACGGTGCCCGAATGACTGCAATGGATAAAGCCAGTGAAAATGCCAATGAATTATTAAAATCTTTGAAGATCAGTTATAACCGGGCAAGACAAGCAGCTATTACAACCGAATTAACGGAGATAGTTAGCGGCGCAGCGGCATTGCAGGGATAAACCGATTTAATGATTTGGAGATTTGGTGATTAGTTGATTTTTTCAGTATGAATAGATTCTTAACTAATTTCTCAGTTTTCGTGTTCAACCAATCGTCACATCATCAAATTATCAAATTAAAAAATGGACCTCTCTCAAATTATACCACATATTGAAGCTTTAATCTTTGCCAGTGATAAGCCATTGAGTGAATCTGAATTGACAGAACTGGTAAACAGTGCACTGGCTTTCATTGAAGACAGGGCTACGACTGAGCAGGTAAGGGCTGCCATTGAAGGCATTTACGAAAAATACCAATCCGAATTTTATGCTTTTGAGTTGAGAGAATTAGGTGGAGGCTGGCAGTTTCTTACAAAAAAAGAATACCATAAAACAGTAGCTCAACTCAATGGTGATAAATTTTTAAAACGCCTTTCAATTGCCGCTCTTGAAACACTGGCCATCATTGCCTATAAACAACCAATTACTAAAAGCGAAATGGAAGCTATCCGCGGCGTAAACTGCGATTATGCGGTACAGAAACTATTGGAAAAAGACCTGGTGATCATTGCAGGCCGACATGAAGATAATGTAGGCAAGCCACTCATTTATAATACTTCCAAATCGTTTATGGATTATTTTGGCATCAATAGTGCCGAAGACCTCCCAAGGATATCTGAAGTATTGATGGAAGAAATGGTAATGGCCACTGCTGTGAGGGGATCAAATGAAGATGTACTTGATGATGATAACAGTATAGGTCAAATTGAAGATGAAGAATTAGTTAAGGCGGTAACTGTTGAAGGTAAAATAATTGAAGAAAACCCCGACGCCAATAATTCTTCGGCAGCTGAAGCTTAACACCTGAAATTTATTAAACACTGTATATTTAGGCATGGAATATCTCCATGCCTTTTTAATACTGGTTATATGAAACTAACAACAGTAATATTTTTATCACTTTTTATTTTTTCCTGTTCCACCACTTCTAAAGTAAATAAAACCGCTATGCCTGCAGGATTCGACAAAGAAGGCCATCGTGGCTGCCGTGGCCTGATGCCAGAAAATACAATCCCGGCTATGTTAGAAGCCGTAGGCCTGGGTGTAACTACGCTGGAGATGGATATTGTTTTTACAAAAGACGGCCAGGCCATTTTATCGCACGAGCCATTTTTTAATCACGAGATCACCACTAAACCCGACGGCACTTATATTGATGAAAAAGACGAGAAGGGATTTAATATTTTCAACATGACCTATCCTGAAGTGAGTAAATATGATGTGGGGTTAAAACCACATCCCCGTTTTTCAAAGCAACAAAAAATGAAAGTGGTAAAACCCTTATTGAGTAATGTAATTGATACGGTAGAAAAATATATGATGACGAGCAGGCGCCCTCACCCCTATTATAATATCGAAACCAAAACATTACCCGCCACCGATAATATCTACCACCCGGCACCCGCTGTTTTTGTTGACAGGCTGATGAAGATAATAAATGAAAAAGGAATTGCAGAAAGAGTGATCATTCAGTCATTCGATTTCAGGACCTTGCAATACCTGCACGAAAAATATCCACTAATGAAAACGGCCATGCTGATAGAAGCCGATAACAAAAACAGTTTCAGGAAACAATTGAAGGATCTTGGTTTTACTCCAACGATCTACAGCCCCGAATTTTCTTTGGTTACAGCAGATCTTATTAAGAACTGTCATGATCAAAATATAAAAATTATTCCCTGGACTGTTAATGATAAAAATAAAATAGAAGACTTAAAAAGAGCAGGTGTTGATGGGGTCATCACTGACTATCCCAACTTATTCAATGAATAAAAAAATATTTTGCATCATTTTTATTATAGCTGCCTTATTGGCTTTTGCATCTTTATTATTTCATGTAAAAGGATATTTTTATCCTGGCTCACAATCGCCTCCGTGGCGACACGCTGTTTTTTTTGCAGTAAACTGCATTTGTATATACGGGTTATTAAAAAGGCCGAAATGGTTTACCTGGTTTATTGCAATTTTAGCAATACAGCAGTGGTACAGTCATGGCAGTTATGCTATTGAACTTTGGCAAAAACAACATACCATTCATTGGATAAGTGTGGGAGTGATAATTTTTTTGCCGGTGATCTTTATTTTATTATTGCTGAACGGACGTTTTAAAAATGAAGATCAAGCCAATTAACAGCATTCATAAACAACAATTTTTCTTTCAACCCCGCATCAAAATTCATTTCTTCAATTAGCTTTCCGGGATGGTGTTCTCCCAATGGAAATGGATAATCGGAGCCAAGACAAATCTTTTCTTCGCCCATTACATCAATGATATAATTCATCGCTTTTTCATCATGCACTAAACTATCGATCCAGAATTTACCGATATACTCACGGGGATCAATTGTATTATCAACAGCCACCAGGTCGGGCCGCACATTAAATCCATGTTCAATTCTGCCGATCGTTATCGGAAACGACCCGCCACCATGTGCAAAAGCTACTCTTAGTTTTGGAAATTTTTCAAACACACCGCCAAATATCATCGAACAGATCGCTCTTGAAGTTTCTGCAGGCATCCCTACTAACCAGGGCAGCCAGTATTTTTGCATCTGCTGCTCTCCCATCATTTCCCATGGATGTACAAACAATGCACAGCCTAACTTTTCGGCCGCTGCATAAAAAGGGAAAAATTGTTGGTCGCTTAAATTAATGCCGTTTATATTACTGCCAATTTCCAATCCGGGCATATTCAGTTGCCTGTAACAACGTTCCATTTCCAGTATTGAAAGATCAATGTCCTGTAAGGGCACGGTACCAATGCCCATAAATCGTTTGGGCGTTTTTGCAACAGTTTCAGCAATATGATCATTAAAAAAGCGAGAGGTCTCTAATCCGTCTTTTGCCTTTGCCCAATAATTAAATAAAACGGGTATTGTTGAAAGGACTTGTACGCTAACGTTAGTCTCATCCATTTCCTTCAATCGTTCAGTTGTATCAAAACAATTATTTTCTACTTCCCTGAAAATGGTATCACCTTTCATCATACAGGCCTTGCAATTACGATGTTCCAGGTGAATGAATTCTCCGTAGCCGAATTTTTGTACCCAGTTGGGCATTTTGTCGGGCATTATATGAGTGTGGATGTCGATTTTCATCAAAGAATTATGTTGAATGTTAAATGCTAAATTATGAATGAAAGCATTTAACATTTATCATTTAAAATAATATTTATCCTTTTTTAACCGGCGGGCTCATCACCGCCCCGCATTTAATACAGGTTCTTTTATGTTCATCATTATAAAAGCCTTCCATTACAGGAGGCAATTGTGCAACGATATCGGTGATCACTTTATATTCCTCATATATTTTATTACCGCAGTTTTCGCAATACCACAAAAAACCATCTTCCTCAGTCTCTCTTACTTTTTCTATTACCAAACCTACGGTATTAGGCCCTCGTTGCGGAGAGTGTGGTGTTTTAGGAGGCAATAAAAACATATCGCCTTCATTTATCTCAATATTTTTTGGTACACCGTCATCAATAATTTTTAAAACAATATTTCCCTCCACCTGGAAATACAATTCCTCACTTTCCTTGTAATGATAATCTTTACGGGAATTAGGCCCGCCTACCACCATCACTATAAAATTTTCGGCATCCTTATACACGCACTGGTTGCCCACAGGGGGTTTCAACATATCACGATGTTCATCTATCCATTTTTTTAAATTAAAGGGAGCTAATACAGCCATAACAATAGTTTTAGATTTGTAAGTTAATTATTTTTTTGTAGCCATCATCTGGAAATCTGGCCATCATCGTCCCTGCAAAAGGAAGGGCTCACTTGTACGGCATACCTCGAGGCATCGATCAAAACAAGTTGATAAAGTTGACAGGGTTGACAAAGGTTTTAGGCTCACCACTGTATTAACTTTATCAACGCTGTCAACTTTATCAACCCTGCTCCCATGCCCTTAGCCTAAATTTATTTACCTTTAATTATGAATCTCTCCATTCCTTATCACCTGGAAAATTATATCGACGGTAATTTTATTGGCCCTTTAAGCGGGCAATTTATCGACAATATCAATCCTGCCACCGGTGAAGTGTACGGACAGATCCCCGATAGCAATGAAAAAGATATCAATCTCGCTGTTAAAGTTGCAAAAAAAGCATTTGGTGAATGGAGTACATTACCGGCAGAAAAAAGATTTATCATTCTAAATAAAATTGCAGAACTGATCGATGAAAATGCAGAGGAACTTTGTATTGCCGAAACTACCGATAACGGCAAACCTTTGTGGCTTAGTAAAAAAATGGATATCCCAAGGGCTGCTGCCAATTTTCGATTTTTTGCAACAGGCATCATGCATTTTGCAAACGAGTCGCATACCATGGAAGACAAAGCCATCAATTATACATTACGGCAACCCATAGGTATTGTAGGTTGCATCTCTCCCTGGAATTTACCTTTGTATTTATTTACCTGGAAGATAGCACCTGCATTGGCTGCAGGCAACTGCGTTATTGCAAAACCATCAGAAATTACACCGGTTACTGCTTTTCTACTAGGTAAGATCTGTAGGGAAGCAGGGTTACCCAACGGCGTATTAAATATACTGCATGGTACAGGTCCGCATTGTGGCGAAGGCATTGTAAAACATCCTGACATAAAAGCCCTTTCCTTTACTGGTAGTACCCGGGCTGGTGAACGCATTGCTTCTCTTGCTGCTCCCATGTTTAAAAAATTATCTCTTGAACTGGGCGGAAAAAACCCTAACATCATTTTTGCCGATTGTGATTGGAAAAAAATGGTGAAAGAAACGATCCGCTCTTCCTTCAGTAACCAGGGGCAAATTTGTTTATGTGGCAGCAGGATATTGATAGAAAGATCCGTTTATGAAAAATTTAAAACTGAATTTATTGTTGCAACAAAAAAATTAACTGTTGGCGATCCTTTGGATGAAAACACAAAACAAGGTGCCATCGTTAGTAAAATTCATTTTGATAAAGTGATGAACTGCATTGAAACAGCAAAGCAGGAAGGCGGAATAATTTTGTGTGGTGGAAATACAATTCAACCTGAAGGCAGGTGTAGTGGTGGTTATTTTATAGAACCCACTATCATAGAGGGCCTGGGGCCTGATTGCAAAACCAATATGGAAGAAATTTTTGGCCCGGTTGTAACCCTGCAGTCATTTGAAACAGAAGAGGAAGCATTGCTTTTAGCTAATACAAGTACTTATGGGCTGGCTGCAACTATCTGGACGCAGGATATCAATAAAGCCAACTATATGGCGGCAAATATTCAATCCGGAATTATCTGGATAAATTGCTGGCTGGTCAGGGATCTTCGTACACCCTTTGGCGGAATGAAAAATAGCGGTGTGGGAAGAGAAGGCGGATGGGAAGCGTTGAGGTTTTTTACGGAAGCGAAAAACATATGCATACAGTTATGATAAATGCTGAATGTTAAATGCTAAATACTGCTGCATTTAAAATTTATCATTTAAAATTCAACATAAAGAAAGATGAAGGAGATCATCAATACCGGAGAAGCAGCTAAGCCTTTAGGAGCTTACCCGCATGCAAGGCGTGTAGGGAATTTATTATTCCTTTCAGGCATTGGTTCCCGTAATGCAAAAGATAATTCTATTCCCGGTTTAAAATTGGATGCAACTGGTAATATTGTAAAGTATGATATTGAAGCTGAATGCCACCAGGTTTTTGCCAATGTAAAAGCCGTGCTGGAGGCCAGTGGCAGCAGTTGGGATAAAATTGTGGATGTAACTGTTTTTTTAACTAACATGAAAATAGATTTTCCCATTTACAATAAAATTTATGGTGAATATTTTACTGCTGTACAAGCTTGCAGAACAACAGTAGAAGTAAAAAGTTTACCCACACCGATAGCGATAGAATTGAAAGTAATAGCAACAATTGATTAGACTATTTACCATTTACTATTTACCATTATGAGCACTATACAAAAATTTGAGGATCTTGAAATATGGCCGCTGGCAAGGGTGCTTTCAAAGGAAATTTTTATTTTATCACAAAACACTAAGTTAGCAAAATATTTTTCTTTAAAAGATCAAATAAATAGAAGTGCTGGTTCTGTAATGGATAATATTGCGGAAGGATTCGGAAGAGGGAGCAGGCTGGAGTTTGTTCAAT
>JAYVUE010000206.1:0-5921 GCA_043788195.1 Chitinophagaceae bacterium | reverse complement strand
GCTATTTTTATCAATATTTATTTTTTATACGTTAAATCATACTCCGCCTGCCAGCTTGTACATTATCATTTGACATTTCTCCTAACTGTCTTACTTCTTTATCACTTATTTTAAAGAAACCAAGCCTGTGCATTGCATTATCTGGGCCTGGCTTCATTTTAAATTGCATTTTGTTATCTTTAAATTCGCCGTCATAAAATTCCAATAAACTACCGGATGCGTCAACATAAGTTTGCCGCCATTTTTTTTCAGCAACATTGTATATATTAAAACTCTTTCCGGCTGTACCTGAAATAGGTTGCCAGTTTTCCATGAGTACACATTCACCTAATAACAACTCTATTTTGCTTTTACCGGCAAGATTGCCTGTTTTGGTATCGGTCACATTCCATTCACCGATCCAGAAATCAAACTGCCGGTATATGGGTGCTGCAGAACAGGGATAAGCAATGACTTTTACTTTTTGTAAAAATATTTTATATCGTTCTTCATTTCGAAGAGAGGCCAGGTCATCATCTTTAACAATAATATCGTATCCGGTATATCCTTTGTCCAGTGCTGTTTGCAGCCAGGCATAGCAACTGTCTTTTAAACCGGTCCTGTTGAAGCTGCACGCAAGATTGTACATCGTTGTGGGGTTATTGGAAAAACCAATAGATCTTTTAAATGCAGGTATTGCTTTAGTAAAGTCATTGAGAGAATAATTGGCAATGGCAATCCTGTACCAGGCAATACCGGGGCGTGGTGCTTTACCATTTTCAATTAACGAGGTATATACTTTTATGGTCTCTTTCCAATTGTTTGATTTAAAGATAGAGTCCGCCTGTGGGGGAGTGTAAGTTTGTGCATACGATACTGCTATTAAAAATGAACAGGTAAATAAATTGATTATTTTTTTCATGTTGAATTTACTTTCATGTTTTAAAATTACTTTACAAAGTACTTCATTTTTTCAAGCACCTTCCTCACTAGCGCAGATATGTAGTATTGCTTTTGAGCATTGGCGTATCTGTGCCTTTGTTTATTCTACGGCATTAATGACTTAAACTGAATAATTTCTAATAAATTTTTACGAACATTTTGCTATTTGGCAAATATACGGCAACACATATTTCTGCCCTGCATATCTGCGTAAGTAGGGATTTTATTTTGTTAATTTTACCTCACTAGCCCAGATATGTAGTATTGCTTTTGAGCGTTGGCGTATCTGTGCTTTTATTTACCCTGCCGTAATAATGGCTCTAATTGAATAATTTATAATAAATTTTTACGACCATTGTGCTATTTGGCACAGATACGCCAACACACATTTCTGCCCTGCATATCTGCGCCAGTGGGTGTCCAGGTGCGAAAGACGGGAAAATTACTGATTATCTCTTAACTTTATTTTCGCCGTTGGTTGAAAACCAGACGGCGGCGTTCAAGTGTTGTTACAACGAGCTTGCGGATGATTTTTCGTAATACCTACAGCGACGGTAAGATTTAAAAACTAAGTAATGAATCATTTAATGATGGTAATAAACCCTGTCAACGGGTCTCTGCCGCTACCTGGTTCTAAAATATAATAGTAAGTATCAGCAGGTAAAGAGCTTCCGTTTTTAGTTCCATTCCATGCTTTATAGTAGCCCGTGCTTTCGAATACCAGCTGGCCTGTTTTGGTAAAAACCTGTACATGATTATTGGGATAATCTTCCAGGTATTGAATATTCCAGAAATCATTTATTCCATCGTTATTGGGTGTAAAGGTATTGGGTATCAGGGGCACCTTCAGTACTTTAACAAATAACTGATCTGAAGCCACGCATCCACCTCTTGACGTTACCGTTAGTGTATAGGTAATATCATTTTTTATGCCCTTGCCTTTAGGGTTGGGGATGTACTGATCATTGAGATAAAGGCCGGGTGTCCATAAGAACTGTAGGTCATTGCCGGTTGAAGAGGATCTAAATTCAAGATACCCGCCTTCCAGTACAAGCCGGTCGGGGCCTGCATTTACGGTAGGATAGGGATACACAGTGATAGTTTTTTCAAGTGTATCACTAAAACAACCATGACTGTTCATTGTGTATAAAACAATATTATACGTTTGCTCTGCACCGTAAGTGTAATTAAATATTGGAGTATGTTGTATCGGTGAACCGTCACCAAGGTTCCAGTTCCATTGCGTTGTTATTCCATCCATAGCATTTGTAGAATCCACGAAGGTAAGCACATCACCAAGGCAGATGGGCGCTTTATTGATACCAAAGTTGGTTTTTGGCTGAGGATGTATTGTGTTAAGTACAATGGTAGTATCTTTTATACAACCACCACCACTGGTTACCTGCAGTTTAATAGCAAAGGGCCCTGTTGCAATATACCTGTGTACGGGTGATCTTGCTGTTGATGAATTGTTTGCCCCGCTGGCAGGATCGCCAAAGTTCCACAGGTATATAAATGCGTTTTCTGTACCATCCGAAATTAAAGATAAATTAGTGAACGTTGCTTTGCCATCAGGCAAACAAACAGATGGCGGAATAGAAAAATTGGCTACAGGTTTAGGTAAAACTAAAAAAGGAATTGCAGTGCCTGCAGCAGTTGCTGTATCACATTCACTTAAAATAGTATTGCCATCACTGCCAACTTTTAAGATCAGTTGAAAATTACCCGGCAGTTGTAATTGAGAAGACAAATGAATGATAATACCACGTGTTAACCCGCCAAAACAATTTACTGTAGAGGCACTATCTATCGTTACCGGGTATGTGCCTGTTATAAAAAAATCAGTTCCATCAGCAGCAATTGAACTGCATTTAAGCGATGATCTGAATACTAACACCAGGGAATCAGTGAAACATTTGTTAGTGCTGATACTATCCATTGGCACAGGCAAAGCCGAGAGTACATTAAAAGAAACCGCTTCTCCCTGCGGCAGTTCATTATCGCAGTTATCAAGTAGTGTGTTACCATCTGAACCAACCTTTGCTATCAGCTGGTAAGTATTAATTGGCAATGGTTGATTAAAAGTTACGAGTATAGAATCCATATCAAAACTATTGGAACAACTCAATCCTACCGCACTAACAATGGTTGCAGCTGCAGGGCTTAAAATAAAATCTGAACCATTGGGCGTAAGGCTATTGCATTTCATTCTTTTATTTAGTGTAACAAGGATCTGTGTGCCATCACATATTGATGTATTGGCATTATTAAAATGTGGTGGCAACAGGTCTGTTATTACTGCTGTATTACCAATGCCACCAAAAGAAAGGCCATAACCGTTTGGTGTATCTGAAAAATGACTGATGAGTAAAAGATAATTATGCCCTGCAATAAGGTCGGGCATTTTACTAAAGAGGTTTACACCGGCACCTTCACATTCAACGAGGGAAGTACCTCCAAAAAAATCTGAAGCGCCGGTTATACCATATTCAGCAGACCAGTTACAAGCTACAAAAAGAGTAGAATCGGTAAAAACATCTCTCGGATCATGGCCGGTAACATCAAATATCTGCCAGTCGTAATCTTCAGTGAATGTACTGTTTGGTGTGATAAAAAAAGCCAGTTTACCACTTGTAAAACAGGTAAACTTATACCAGAAGGGATTTTTGTCTGTGAACAATGTACCCACACAGGGAGAAGGAACAGCAAATCCACCACAATAAGGTACAGTGCCCTGGCTAAAGGTATCTGTACCACAAACGGGGAAAGCTGTTTCGGGTGTTTGGCCAAGTGTGGTACAGGCAGTTTGTGCAAATAAGTTACCCGAAAACCCAATAAAGAGTATAATAAATATGGGTAATTTTTTCAGCAGCATATTTTTATTAATGAGTATTACTGCAGATCAATAGTTGCCTGATTCTAAAACAAATTATCCTTTAAAAATTGATAGCAAAGTTCCAATCTTTTCTTTTAATGCTTTTCGGGGTACAATAAAATCTAAAAATCCGTGCTCCAATAAAAACTCGCTGCGTTGAAAACCTTCGGGCAGATCTTTTTTAATTGTTTCCTTAATTACACGGGGGCCTGCAAAGCCAATCAGGGCTTCGGGTTCACCACAGATGATATCACCAAGCATTGCAAAAGAGGCGGTAGTGCCACCGAAAGTAGGATCTGTACACAATGAGATATAGGGGATCTTTGCATCGCTCATTTGAGATAATTTTCCTGATGTTTTTGCCAATTGCATTAAAGAAAAAGCGCTTTCCATCATTCTTGCTCCGCCACTTTTATTAATGATCATAAATGGTATACGGTGAGCAATACAGTAATCACAGGCACGGGATATTTTTTCGCCCATTACACTTCCCAGGCTTCCGCCTATGAATTCAAAATCCATACAAGCCACAACAAGATCGCTTTCGTTCACTTTACCATGGGCAACAGTTATTGAATCATGAATATCAGTTTTTGTATAAGCATCTTCCAGTCTTTTATAATATGGTTTAAGATCTACAAATTTGAGGAAATCTTTTGACCTGATATTTGCAAAAAGTTCCTTGTACTCATTATCGTCAAATAAAATTTCGAAATATTCCTGGCTTCCTATCCGGTGGTGGTAGCTACATTTGGGGCATACATATTTATTCTCTTCCAGTTCGGTAATAGTGCAGGTATATTTACAGGAAGGGCATTTAGCCCATAAACCCTCTGGGGCATCTTTCTTATCTTTTGTAGAAGTAAGTATTCCTTTTTTTATCCTCTTGAACCAACTCGATTTAACAGCACCCGAATTTTCTTCTTCACCGGTCAGGTTGGCTTCAAAGTCTTCTTCTTTTTTCATGCCTGTTGTAGTTAAGAGTTAAGAATTATGAATTAAGAGTTTAGCGTTACGAGATCGAAAAGTTTTTGTCAACAAATTCTAAACTCTTAATTCGTAATTCTAAACTAATTTACGCAATCGTAATACTTTTATCCAGGTACACATCCTGTATAGTATTCAGTAATTCAATACCATCTTTCATAGGTTTTTGAAATGCTTTGCGGCCGCTGATCAGTCCCATACCACCTGCACGCTTATTAATAACGGCAGTGGTTACTGCTTCCGCCAGGTCTGTAGCACCCTTACTTTCACCGCCACTGTTAATAAGGCCTACGCGGCCCATATAACAGTTGGCAACCTGGTAACGTGTAAGATCAATAGGATGATCTGTAGTTAATTTTGAATAAACAAGCGGAGAGGTTTTACCATGTTTTGTGGCATTATACCCACCATTGTTAGACGGTAATTTTTGTTTAATAATATCAGCCTGAATTGTAACGCCCAAATGATTAGCTTGTCCTGTCAGGTCAGCTGCTGCATGATAATCAACGCCATCTACTTTAAAGCCATTATTACGCAGGTAACACCAAAGTACTGTTGTCATACCTAGCTCATGTGCCATTTCAAATGCAGTAGCCACTTCCTGGATCTGGCGGGTACTTTCTGCACTGCCAAAATAAATGGTGGCGCCAACTGCTGTGGCCCCCATATTCCAGGCATCTTTTACTTTACCAAACATGATCTGGTCGAATTTATTAGGCAATCCTAAAAACTCATTGTGATTGATCTTCACCATCATCGGAATTTTGTGGGCATATTTACGACTCACTATACCCAACACACCAAAGGTTGAAGCTACTGCATTGCATCCTCCTTCAATGGCCAGTTTCACAATATTTTCAGGATCAAAATAAATGGGATTGGGTGCAAAAGACGCACCGGCACTATGTTCTATACCCTGATCAACAGGAAGTATGGATAAATATCCTGTACCGTTAAGACGGCCATGACCTAAAATACTTTGTAAACTTTTTAAAGTTTGATTATTGCGGTTACTTATTCCCCAGGTACTATCAACATGATTTGAATTTGGGAGAGAGATCTCATTTTTTGTAATGGTCTTACATTCGTGATTTAATAAAGAATCGGCATGATCGCCTAATAATTCAATGATTTTTTT
>JAYVUE010000205.1:0-5585 GCA_043788195.1 Chitinophagaceae bacterium | reverse complement strand
TTGAAATCAAGCCAAACCTGATTTTCATGTGTCTTTATTTTTAATGAAGCAAAAGGATAGTCAGTTTCAAAATCCTTTGATAGTTTAGTATGTAATTTTTTTATTTGGTTAGAGGTAAGTCCTTTGTTTCGCAAGTAGTAATATATGTTAAACTCAATTAACCCAAAAAAATTAATCGCCTTATTCCTTTCGTGGCCAAAAGTTTTTGCTTGCCAAAAACCTTTCATTAAATATTGAACACGGTGGTATGGTAATTTTAATATTTCTGCAACATCAGGTGTAAAATATATCCCTTCTCCTATTTTAGGAGTTGTCAAAGTATTTTTAACGTTAGTGCTCAATGTTTGATTATTAGTTTAACGTGTCAGAGACAAAAGTAATATTTTTTAACTTATTGTCGATACCTTTTTTAAAGTTAAAAATGTCTTTGAATTTGGCAAGATTTTAGCTCTTTTACAGGTCAGGTCTATGTCCAGCTTTGTGAGCCTGCAAATGTGCTAAAATGTGTGTCGGCAAAGAAGCAGAGCAGAATTAAAACACTTTGAAAAACGAATGATGAATGTCAACGGTCTGCCCATTTTGGAATGGTCGCACCGCTTGCACATTACACATAAATATACGAAACCCCGATACACTAAAAGGACCTGTATCAATATTTATATGTACCATAAAGCCGTGCTCCCGTTTAAATATTTATTTGCATACAAAAATTTATAATTTAGGTTTGCATAAATTAATACCCTCAGATTTTGGCACGTAAAGAAACCTATCGGTTAAGATATACCTACAAATTAATACAAGCCGGAGAGGTGCCGGTTAAAACCGAACGAAAGGAAAGAATTCCTGTTGATCCTGCAATACAGCAAACATATCTCGAAGGCAAAGTACTTTTAATAAACAAACCCCTGCACTGGACCTCATTTGATGTGGTTCGTAAACTCCGGAGCCTGTTGCAGATAAAAAAGATCGGGCACGCCGGCACACTGGATCCGTTGGCAACCGGCTTATTAATTGTTTGTACCGGAAAATTTACTAAAAAGATAAATGAATTCATGGCACAGGAAAAAGAGTATACCGGCACAATTACACTTGGTGCAATAACACCTACTTACGACCTGGAAAGCGAACCTGTTGAGTTAAAAGATCATTCTTTTGTAACATCTTCATTATTACAGGCTGCAACAAAACAATTTTTGGGAGATATTGAACAATTACCTCCTGCCTATTCTGCCATAAAAAAAAATGGAGTGGCCTTATACGAACTGGCAAGAAAAGGAGTGGAGGTGAAATTAGAACCCAGGGAAATAACTATCAGCCAATTTGAAATTACACAGTTGCAATTACCGGTTGTTTATTTCAGGGTTGTTTGTTCAACGGGTACCTATATCCGCAGCCTGGCTAATGATTTTGGCGCAGCTATCGGATGTGGTGCTTACTTAAGCAGTTTGTGCCGTACCCGGATAGGTGAGTTGGTGGTAGCAGATGCAGTAGGGATGGAGGAGTTTGAGCGGGGAATGGGTTGATGAAGCTGACTTGTTAACGCTAAAATGGATAACTGATACCAACGTTAAAATTGAAATTTTCGTACCGCCATTTTTTATTCTCTTCATTTTTTCCTTTTGTAAAAAGTTTCTGAAGTACATCATCAAAGCCCAGTGAAGGAACTTTCCAGCCATCATTTATATAACTCTGTTCGGGTCTTTTAAACCTGAAGCCAAGGTCGAATCGCAAAACAAAATAATTAAAGTCAAGCCTGAATCCTGTGCCTGCAGATACACCCATGTCTCTGTAAATATTTTTGAATTTGAACTGTGCACTGTCAGTACTGCCGTCTGGTTTGGAGTTTCGTAAATTCCAGATATTGCCTATATCACAAAATATGGCCCCTTTTAATACAAGTGAATTAGGAATGATCTGTGCAATAATATACCGGTATTCCAGGTTTGCTTCAAATTGTATATCGCCGGTACGATCATTAAATTTATTGGCACCAAAATTGGCTAAAGGTTGCGACCCCCTTCCTACGCCCCTTACCGGCCAGCCCCGCATACTGTTACTGCCGCCTGCAAAGTACTGTTTAAAGAAGGGGAGCGTAGTATCAGTTTTGGCAGCTATACCAACGCCGGCGAATACCCGAAAAACAAAAGCAGTTTTAGGGTGACTTGCTGAGTAAACATATTCCAGGTCGGTTTTTACAAACTGCCGCATATAATCTTTAAAAATGCCAAAGCGTCCCCAGATCAGCCCCGATTCTTCTATATTAAATTTTACACTATGTTGCCGGTTAGGATGTCTCGGGTTGATCTTTGTTGATTTATAACTAATGCTTGAACCGACAACAAGTGAGGTGTTAAATGAGTATCGCAGGAAAGGATTGTCGCGAAGTGTTTTTTTAAAACTATCTGTTTCATTATACAATTTAGCATACTCAATATTAAAAGGCTTTACAACCCATTGCCTGGTTTTTTTTGATATCCAGGTGTAACCCACAGCTAAATTCACAGTTTGCAAATTAAATAAATTGATCCTGTTAATATAAGACAGGTTGGTAGTAATAAAAGTTTCGGCATTGGTAAATCTCTTATTCTTGTTTAGCCCGGCAAAGGGAAAAACAAAATTGGGAAAAATTATGCTATTAGAATAAGTGACCTCATTAGAGTTAATGATATTATTCTTCTTTCCACTGTCGGATTTAAGATTTAATTCCACCCCGGCCCTGATGGAACTGGTCATTTTAATACCGGATTTTTTAAAGTTCCGGTTCAGGAGGGATACATTACCCGATATGCCAAGTAAATTTCCTGCATTGGCTGCAGCAACGCTGTTGGCATTGCTGGTAGCGGAGTAACTGGCTTCAATAGCCGCTTCAAATCCATATTGTTTACCGGGTATCAATTGAATTACCATATCTATTTTATCGGTGCTGTCTTTTCGTTCAATGATCTGGATATTGGCACTTTGCCAAACGCCGGTTTTTGAAAAATTGTTAAGTGTTTTATAATAATCTTCCTGCCGGTAGAAGTCATTTTTCTTTATGAATAGGTTACGCCCTAAAAATGAATTAGTGACTATTTTTTTGTGGTATTTAGCAATAAAATTTTTCGATCCGGGGGTACTTTCTTTCAACGTTGGGTCATTCAGTTTATCCCCCGGTTGATAATCAGGTAGTATATAAATATTGCCAATATAATATTTTTTAAACCGGCTGCTGTCTGATGATTTATTTAAAACAACGGCCAGTTTAATAGTTGGTGAGTCACGGGCAGACTGTGCTTCAGCCAATAAACGCAATTGTTCAAATATATCATCACTGATTGTGGTCAAGGCCCCTGTTGTGGTATCTCCCCTTACTTTTAATTCTTCTGTTGTTAGTTTATAATAACCGTTATTACGGTATATTCCAACCAGCCTGCTAATTTCACCTAAAACAGCCGCCTTGGTTACCGGGGTTCCTTTTTTTAATAATGTTTTATCTATATTTCGCATGGCCAGTTCCTGCAGATCAGGTCGGCGTAAAATATAGCGGACTGTATCTATCAATGTAGGTTTACCAACTTCTACACTGTAATTTACATGTACCCTTTGCTGATTACCAATTTTAACAGTATCAGCTTTAAATGCCGCTTTTGATTTATAATATCCAAGGTGAAGCATAGAAGCCTTCATATTTCTGGCAGATCGTCCCGAAGAAGAAGAGTCGTAAGCAGGTGGCCTGTTAATATAATGTATAACAAACAATGCATCTTTGATTCTGATCCTTGAACTATCGTCCAGTTGGGCATTCAACCTTTGTTTTAAAGTAGTTCTTTCATCTTTAGTAAATTTTCCTCCCTTAACTTCGATATTGTTTTTAGTTACAAAAGGTTTATCTTTTTGATATTTACGGGGTATGGTACAGGAATACAGGAATAATGAAATAAGTAAAATATTTTTTACCTGAAAAAAAATACATTTTTTAAAAAAAGTTGTAATGGGCATAATTAGTAATCAACGTCAATGTTAAGCAAAACACATACCAAATATATTCAAAGTTTACAGCACAAAAAATTCAGAGATGAATCAGGCGTTTTTATTGCCGAAGGACCGAAGGTAGTATTAGACCTGTTAGCAAGCAGAAAATTTATTTGTGTATCAGTTTTTGCAAAGGAACAATGGTTAAAAGCTAATGAAAATTTAACTAAAAATAATAAGGATACAAACTTTGAAACTCTTGAGGATTTTGAGCTTCAGAAAATTTCTGGTTTAGCCACACCCAATAACGTTTTAGCCATTTTTGAACAACAGGCACATGAAACGGAAATTCAACTTTCAAAAAAAATAACTTTGGTACTGGATACTATTCAGGACCCGGGTAACCTGGGTACCATCATTCGTATTGCCGATTGGTTTGGTGTACAAAATATCATTTGTTCTGCTACATCTGTGGATATGTATAATCCAAAAGTGGTGCAATGCACAATGGGTAGCTTGGCCAGGGTAAATATCATTTATACCCATCTTGAAAAATGGTTAGGAGATGATCATAAGATCAGGATCTATGCTGCCACGCTTGATGGAAAAGATATTAGGTCTTTACCATCAATTGATGAAGCAATTCTGATCATTGGTAATGAGGCAAATGGTATCAGCGATAATGTTATGCAATTTGTAAACGAAAGGATCACTATTTCTAAAAAGGGGAGGGCCGAATCGTTAAATGCAGCAGTAGCAACAGGCATTATATTATCACATATTTCCTAAATTTTCAACCTGTTGTTTTATTAAAATTCAGCAGAGGTTTCTATTAGTTATCTGAACTGTATAGCAGTAACCGGTTTAATTTTCTTTATTAATAATGTAGGTATGATCAGTGTTATAAAAGAGATTGCCAAAGTAGCAGAACAAATTAGTACAACCTGCCACCAAACTACATCAGCATGCGCAACATTCATATAATAAGCTTCTTCATTAAGTGTAATAAACCCGGTTTTTTCCTGTAACCAGCAAATACCAAGTCCAAGTAATGCGCCTGCTATAATACCTGAAAAAGCGATCAATGATGTGTTGAATAAAAATATTTGTTGTACCATCCAGTCAGAAGCACCCATGGCTTTTAAAACGCCCGTCATCTTTGTTCTTTCCAGTACCAGGATGATGAGGCAGGTGATCAGGTTTACTATAGCCACTACCATCATTATGACTAAAAGCATATTTTTTATTTTTCCCTGGAGGTTGAGCCAGTCGAAAATATTAGGATAAATTTCTTTGATAGTACGGCTATACCATGACTGCGGCAGGACACTTACATCATAGATCATTTTATTTACAGTATCGATCTGGCTATAGTCTTTTAAAAAGATCTCATAACCGCCGATCATTTTTGGATCCCAATTATTTAACCGCCGGATAAGATTAATATCACATAATCCAAACTGGGTATCATATTCCTCAATGCCTGTTTTAAATATTCCAGCAACATTTAATTTTCGAACTACTTTAGTTCCATCTTCCCTGAAGAAAAAAACCAATAAACTGTCTTTCAATTTTATTTTTAACTGGTTGGCCGTATACAATGAAATATTTATTTCCCTGCTAAAGCCGCTATC
>JAYVUE010000204.1:0-9696 GCA_043788195.1 Chitinophagaceae bacterium | reverse complement strand
CCTGCACGCAGGAATTCTTCCATCAAAATGGGGATATCAAAACGGTTACTGTTATATCCACCCAGATCGCAGTTTTCAATAAACATCTTTATTTCATTGGCGGCTTGCTTAAAAGTGGAAGCTGCTGCTACCATTTCATCAGTAATGCCATGTATATCGCTTGACTCTTTTGGGATGGGCATCTCAGGGTTAATGAGTTTACGCTTTACCTGCCGGCTGTCATCCGGTAATACTTTGATAATGGCTATTTCAACAATACGGTCCGAAGACAGGCTGACACCAGTGGTTTCCAGGTCAATAAATGCAATGGGGCGGTTAAGTTCTAACATGCTTGGTTTTAAGGTTTATTGGTTTATTTTATCGTAATAATCTTTAATTCAACTTAATAGATAGTGTGGGTACGATATAAAAACTGGTTTATTTACCAAAATAAATATACATAAAGGTAATATAATATTCTATTTCGCCGTTAAGTGCGGGTAATTTACCTTTGCAGCTTATAATTGTAATAATAGAACAATAACTTCAACCCCTAAGTGATGAAAAAATTATTTTTTCTTTTAGTTGTCTTGATCACAGTTGCCGCTGTTTTCACCAACTGTAATCCCAGCCGTAAATCAGGTTGCCCAATGACTGAAAATATTATTCATTAAGAGTAATAAGGTTTTTCATGAATTGGATCAGGTTAATCAATACACAACAACTTATTGAGATCAAAGAACTTTCCAAAACCAGGGCACAGGTGATCTTTAAACACAGCACCCGTTGTTCAGTTAGCAGTATGGCAAAAAACCGTTTGGAAAGATATGAACAACCAATTTCCACTGATTTTTATTTCCTCGACTTGATACAGTTTCGTTCCCTCTCCAACCAGGTGGCTACAGATTTTTCTGTTCATCACCAATCTCCGCAAGTATTATTGATAAAGAACGCTGAATGTGTTTATGAAGAAAGTCATAATGGTATACAGATGGAAGAAATATTGGAACAGTTACAAATGAATTAAGGTGATTGTGTTTAATATGATTTGAAATGAACAAACCTCCTAAACCCCCTAAACTTCTAAACCCTCTAAACCCCGTTCGAAGCCAGCCCGAAAGATTCATTCTGGCGGAGATGTTCATACCGGCGGGCTCCTCAACCTCTAAACAAACTGCCTTCTCAATGCCATTGTTTTACGCTGACGATGTATATTCCACAAATCAATACTTGTAAATGGTTTGTGTTGAGTATTGGTTAAACCGATTGCCAGGGTTTCATTGACTTCCTGTGCCAGGTTTTCAACTATTGTTTTACTCATTTCTGTGAATAGGTTCAATTGTTGTTTTTTCATGATCTTAAGTTTTATAAGTTTTAAATATTTTTATCGTCTTTAGGTGAGGTTGATCTTTGTCTTTCCTTACATTGACAACACAAAGATATAGATATTTTAGTACTATGCAATACATAATATTAAGTATTTAATAGTAATTGGTTAAATTTGATAGCCTATTTTTGAGTTAAGCAATTGATTATATGTTATTTACAGTAATAAAATATATTTCCTAAGAAATAATTTCAATTGTATAAGTGGCTATTGGCCTTGATGAGCGGGCAAAAAAATGGGTATTTTTATCAAAAAATACCCATTTAGTTCAGTTTTTTATATCAATCAGGTTTCAATGCAATACATTATTATATGCTATTGCTTTTTATTAGGCATATAAGCATCTCCTTTAAGATATTTATCTAAAAATTCCAGTGTCTTGTTCGCAGTTGTAACCTGGTTTTCCTTCTTTGCAAAACCATGTCCCTCATTAGGATAAGTGATATACTCTACCGGCACGCCATTCTTTTTTACCCCCGCCACTATCTCTTCGCTTTCAACAGGTAGTACCCTCACATCATTCAGTCCCTGGAAAACAATTAAAGGTTTATTTATTTTTTGATAATTGTATAATGGAGAAATACTTTTTAACCTAACAGAATCAGCTGAATTGGGATCACCTAATTCATCATACAATGCTTTTCTGAATGATTCCCAGTATGGCGGTATGCTACGTAGTGTACGTATCCAGTTAGCCACACCAAACAAATCAACGCCTACTTTAAATTCATCGGGATGAAAAGCAAGTGCACCCAATACCATACAGCCACCATAGCTGCCTCCTTCGATGCCGATCTTTGCTGTATCAATATAATCCTGTTCCTGCAACCATTTTTTGCCCCAGATACAATCCTTCAAATCACCGTTACTATGATCCTTATTATCCAGTTTATAAAATGTTTTACCATATCCGTTACTGCCCCGGTTGTTGACTGCCAGTACCGCATACCCGTGATTCACCAGGTGCTGAATACTATTAGAAAAACCAATACGTGTTTGTCCGCCTGGTCCACCATGTATCCAAAGCATTGCAGGCACTTTATTGTCTTTGGAAGCGGTTAGTGGTTTATAATATATTGCAGGAATTTCTTTTCCATCAAATGTTTTAAACCGAACTACCGTTGCACTTACCAGGTCATTCACATCCACTTCCTTGTTTAGTGTTTGCGTAAGCTGCTTTAATGTTTTACTTTCAAAATTGTAACTGTATAAATTATCCGGACTCCGGCTACTGCCTACCGTAAGTAGCATATTTTTTTCAGTTGAAGAAATGATGATTCCCTTCACATCGCCATCTTTTATTTCAGGAAAATCTACGGGTTTATTACTGGCGTGATCAAATAACAACACTTTGTTTTTCCCATCTTCATTGATAAAAATGGTATGATATTTTTCATTTTCACTCATACTCATCCCCGCAACATCCCATTCACTGCTGAAAAATTGATCGGCCTTTCCACTATTGATATTGTATTTAACCAGGTACGAAAATTCGTTGCCGTCATTGGTAATATAATAGAGTATACTGTCATTTTTTTCAAATCCACTCGATGACCAGGTAGCCTCATTATCATTGCTTAGTTTTTTCATGGTCTTATTGGTACGGTCATACAGGTACAGTTCATTTTTATCCGTAGTAATGGTTTTGGAAAGTGTCAGGTAACGTTCAGACTTACTGATATCATTTACATTATAACCAGAATCATCCTGGAAATAAAGGCTAAAATTCCAAGTAGCTGTATCTGCTTTCCAGATATCAAAATATTTTGGATTGCGCTTGTTACTAACCACAAACATTGATCTTTTATCCGTACTCCATCCTCCCATACTGTTTGTGCTGCCGATCCATGGTGTAAGGTCCTTTGCAGTTGTATCGCCGGGAGTTTGCAGGTAAATATGTGCGTTCTCATTACCGCCCTGGTCTGCCGAGTAAAGGAATTTTTTGGTGCCGGGCAAATAATCAATGGCAAAAAATGATTCTTTAACTGATTGAGTTAGCGGTTTCATCAATGTATCAGCAATTGAAAGTTCATACAGGTTATATATGCCCGTAGTATTGGCATGAACCAGTATTCCTGTTTCAGCTGAGTTAAAAGAAGCGCCGCTTATACTATTGTTATTATACAATTGTTCAGCGCTGTATAGCTTTACATCTTTCCGGGCGGTGGGTTCATTATTACAAGCGGCTACCAGGTAAACAAAAGTTAATAAGGGGATGATTGCTTTTTTCATAACTAATTATATTTTCAGGTAAGGTAATATTTGTTTCTCTTTAACTCTAATATTTACAGTTTTATTTTATCTTACTTCACCGAACCGATATTCAAATAATCGTTTTTAATTAACTAACTATCATGAAAAAATTTATTTTCCTTTTTTGTATCAGTATCTTCTACAATTCCCTTTCCTTTTCACAAATAGATGCCGGTCTTTTTCGTTACCCCGATGTGTCTAAAACACAGATCGTTTTTACGTATGCCAATGATGTGTGGATAATACCTAAAGAAGGCGGAACCGCCGAAAAACTCAGTTCTCCGGCGGGTGTAGAAATCTTCCCTAAATTTTCGCCGGATGGCAGAACCATTGCTTTCAGTGGCAATTACGATGGTAACATGGACGCATATACGATATCCACAAATGGTGGTGTGCCAATGCGCCTGACCCAACATGGAGCCGCAGACAGGGTTGTAGACTGGTCGCCTGACGGGAGCAAAGTATTATTTGCATCCGGGCGGGAAAGCGGCAGAAACCGTTTCAGTCAATTTTATACAATACCTGCCGGGGGCGGAACTGCAGTTAAACTCCCCTTTGCCTATGCAGAGTTTGGTTCTTATTCACCAGACGGAAATCAAATGGCCGTTGTGTTTGTATCACAGGCTTTTCGCAACTGGAAAAGATACCGTGGGGGGTGGAAAGCCAATATCCACCTTTTTAATTTTACAAATAATACTTCAGAAAATATTTCAGCAAATGAGGTAGCGGGTAATGAATTTCCGATGTGGCACGAAAACTTTATTTATTTTTTATCCGACCGCGGAACAGAACAACGCATGAACCTCTGGCGCTATAATCTAAGTACTAAAAAATACGAGCAATTGACCCATTACAAAGACTATGACATTCATTTCCCTTCTGCGGGGCCGGATGATATTGTTTTTGAAGAAGGAGGAAAATTATGCCTTTTCAGTTTTGCTTCTCAACTGGTAAAAACTATCAATGTAAATGTAGTAACGGATAAGGCCAGCTTAAAACCCAAAGCAACTACGGCCGAAAAATATGTACAACACGCTTCTATAAGTCCGGATGGCAACAGGGTGTTGGTGGAAGCCAGGGGAGAAATCTTTTCCGTACCTGCTGAAAATGGCCCGGTAAAAAATATTACCCGTACAACGGCTATTGCTGAACGTTACCCTGCCTGGTCGCCTGATGGAAGATCTATTGCTTACTGGAGTGACCAGACCGGCGAATATGAATTATCGATCGCAGAACCGGGACACGATGGATCGGCCCATAAAATTACCAACTATGGCAAGGGTTTTTATTACAGCTTATCCTGGTCGCCCGATAGTAAAAAACTGGTGTTCATTGACCAGGCGATGAAAATAAAAATGGTTGATGCTACCAATGGTTCTACAACAGAAATTGACCAGGCCCTGCGCTTTATGCATGGTGGCTGTGAAGGTTTTTCAGGATCCTGGTCATCCGACAGCCGCTGGTTCACTTATAGCCGCGACCTTGAAAATTACCACAATGCCGTTTATATTTTTGATGCACAAAATAAAAAAACACAACAGGTAACAAACGGTTTTTATAATTGTGGCAACCCCGCTTTTGATGAAGAAGGAAAATATTTATACATCACCACCAATCAGTCTTATTTGCCTTATTACAGTGATATTGACAACTCTTTTATTTATGCCAACTCCACAAAACTGGCTGTCATATCGTTAAAGAAAACCACGCCATCTGTATTAGCTCCAAAAAATGATACAGTGGCCATAAAATCTGATGAGGCAAAAGCTGATGATAAGAAAGATGATAAGAAAAAAGACAGTACGGTAAAAAAATTGGCTGTTGCCGGTGTAGAGATCGATTTTGATGGCATACAAACAAGGATGGTGATACTGCCATTGCCGCCCGGCAACTATGGAAATATTGCAGCTGCTAAAGGAAAGATCATTTACCAGAAATTCCCTGCAACCGGAAGTTCTCCGGACGACAAACCCTCGATTAAATATTTTGATCTTGATAAAAGAGAAGAAAAAAATATCCTGGATAATGTTGACAATTATTCTATTAGTGCCAATGCGCAAAAAATACTGGCACAACGGGGTAATTCATTTGCGGTAATTAAGCCTGATGAAGGCCAGAAATTTGAAAAACCATTACGCATAAACGAAATGGAAATGATGGTTGACCCCATGGCAGAGTGGAAGCAGATATTCACCGATGCCTGGCGAATGGAAAGGGATTATTTTTATGATCCCGGTATGCATGGTGTAAACTGGAATACGGTGAAAGAAAGGTATTTAAAAATGCTGGAGGGCGCCATCACAAGGGAAGAAGTGGATTTTATCATTGGAGAAATGATCGGTGAACTCAATGCTTCACATACCTATCATGGTGGTGGAGACATTGAAAATACAAAAGCCAAAAATGTGGGATACCTCGGTGTTGATTGGGAAGCTTCAGGGAATTATTATAAGATCAAAAAGATCATCCGTGGGGCTGTATGGGATGTTGCCACCCGTTCTCCGTTGTACCTGCCCGGCATTGAAATAAAGGAGGGCAGCTATATACTTGCCGTAAACGGATTACCGTTGAATACAACACAGGAACCCTATGCCTTTTTTCAGGGCCTTGCAAAAAAAACCGTGGAGATCACCTATAACTCCACTCCTGCTTTCAATGGTGCAAAGACTGTACTGGTAGAAACGATGGATAATGAATACCCGTTGCGCTACCTGGCCTGGGTAGAAGCCAACCGTAAACGGGTAGACGAAGCCACGAACGGCGAAGCCGGTTATATCTATGTCCCCAGTACAGGGCAGGATGGACAGGAAGAACTGGCCCGCCAGTTTAATGCACAGTGGGATAAAAAAGCGTTGGTGATAGATGAACGTTTTAACAGCGGCGGACAAATACCCGACCGCTTTATTGAAATGCTCAACCGTACCCCATTAGCGTATTGGGCTACCCGTGATGGTGCCTCATGGCCATGGCCGCCCTTTGCACATTTTGGTGCTAAAGTAATGCTGATCAATGGCTGGAGCGGTTCGGGCGGTGATGCGTTCCCTGATTATTTCCGTAAAAAAGGACTTGGCCCTTTAATTGGAGCACGTACCTGGGGCGGATTGATCGGTATCAGTGGAATGCCGCTGCTCATTGACGGAGGAAATATTACAGCACCTACTTTTCGTATGTACAACCCCGATGGCAGTTGGTTTAAAGAAGGACATGGTGTTGATCCGGATATTGCAGTAGATGAAGACTTAGGACAAATGTCAAAGGGAATTGACCCTCAACTGGAACGTGCTATCATTGAAATAAAAAATGCGTTAAAAAATAAAGGGTATACGGCACCCAAACAGCCGGGGTATGAGAAGAGGAATTAGAAGTGAGTAGTATTGCTATAATGGCTTTGCGGAAATAAATTACGGCAATACAATTGAATTGGGAGAATTACTTTAATTGTTAAGATTGTGGTTTTGTATATTTATGTGTTAGCGGTTATTTTATAGGAACAGTCAACATATCAAACTAGTTATGGCAGACAAAGCACAAAATCGAAGAAAGTTTCTGACAAGCTTAGGCTTTACGGTTGGTACAGGAATTTTGTCGTCAAGCTTTAAAATTTTACAACACAAAGTTGACACAGAAGAATGTAAAAACACACCTATTTTAGAGATTGGACCTTATGCTGTAATGCAATATAAAAACCAAGCTGACCACGACATTGACCTAACACAAATAAAAGGACAAAATGGTGTTGCAGCAGGACAGCATATTATTGTTTACGGGAAAGTAACAGACAAAGATTGCAACCCAATTCAAAATGCTATTGTAGAAATTTGGAGTGCAAATCATTTTGGCAGATACAAACACGAGTTTGACAATAAAGGCGAAATTGACCCTTACTTTCAGGGTTGGGGGCAAGCGATCACTAATCAAAAAGGGGAATATAAATTTAAGACAGTTCTACCAGGTTTATATGCCAATAGGGCAAGACATATTCACTTTAAAATTTCAAGAAGAGATTATCACGAATTAACAACTCAACTTTTTTTCGAAGACGGTGAAAGAAATAATACAGACTTTATTCTCAATTACCTTACTCATGATGAACAATTGCTTGTTACAAAAAAATTTATAGAGAACGACAAACAAAAGCAAATAGAATTCAACATTACACTTGCCAAAGTAATACAAGGAGAAATTTCTGAAAAAACTGTAAAAGAATATACAGGAAAGTATTTACTCAAAAATGTAACTTTTGATTTAGAAGCGTTGGCAAAAAATTTAACAGGAAATACTTACAAAAACATTATTATTGAATTGACAAATACCACAGTACTACTCTTTTTGCAAACTCCTTTTTCACCCAAAATTGAAATTGGTTGGACAGCTAAAGATGAGTACCAGTCTTGGGCTTTTAATAACAGTTTCATTCGTTTTGTTAGAGATGACAAAGGAAAAGTAAATAGATTGAGATTGCATTTTAGCGAAGAACAATATGTTGAAGGGACAAGGAAAAAAAACAAGCGCTAACTTTGCGTCCCGCCCAGTGACGGGAGGGCATGACTATGTAACTTCAACATTTTATCTCTTCTATACAACTACCCCCAGCATTAGGCCGCTTCCTGCTTCAGTAATGCCAGCTTGCGTTCGAGAAAGGCAATCTTCTTTAGTTCAAATTTCTCTTGATATGCTAAAATTCAACAATAGGCCTGGCTAAAAAAGTGCAAAACAGGTGCATAATATTGAACTTAAGCATATTAACAATGGCGGGGTTGTATTGTATCTTTATTCATGAAAGAGAAGTTTGATTCCTTAAACAGATGATGACTGTAATTCAAGTAAAAAGAGCATCGGGTTTGTAAGTGTACGGCTTCGGCAGGTATAACGATAAACCTGATGCTTTTTTTATTTAAAAAATTTAGGCCGCCGCTGGTATTCCGCTAATATCTTCACTCCTAACTTCGCCGTTGCCTAGTATTTTCACCAACGACGTATAACATTTCATTATTTACCTTCATACAACTCATTTGCTGACATCAGTTATCCTTAATTTTTTATGTAACTTTCCGCTGGATCCTGAGGACAACTTTAAATCAAAATGGTGCATCAGTTCAAGGCTGGACTATCAATAAATTTCCAACTCTGCCAATGATCAACTGTAATCTGCAACCCAAACCTAAAAACTAAATAAATTGAACTTGAATGACTATTATTAATCAACTGGCAACTTTACTTAACCGGCGGGATGAGATCCCCAACCAGGAATTGGCAAAACAATTAGTTGCAAAAAATGATACAAAGGGAATTAAAGAACTTATTGAAAACCTGAACAACAGGAGCAGGAACATACAAAATGATTGTATTAAAGTATTATATGAGATCGGCGAACTTAAACCGGCTTTAATTGCTAACTATGTAAAAGATTTTGTTGCATTGCTTGACAATAAAAACAACAGGCTTCAATGGGGAGCAATGGCGGCAATCGATACAATAACCCTTGAAAATCCTAAAATTATTTATTTTTTGCTTGTAAAGATAATTGCAGCCGCAGATAAGGGCTCAGTTATTACAAGAGATCATACTGTAAATATTTTAATTAAACTGTGTTCTGTAAAGCAATATGCAAGTAATGCATTTTCATTATTGAGTGAACAATTCTTAACCAGTCCCACAAATCAACTGGCGATGTATGCCGAGAGGGCATTACACATTATAAACGATAAGAACAAAACCCAATTCATTAAAGTGCTTAGTTCCCGGATTTCTGACATTGAAAGGGATACCTTAAGAAAACGTGTTGAAAAAGTAATTAAAAAACTGGCTTAAATTTTTTAATTTAAAAAATAAAACTTCACCTATTCTTATTTTCATGTTAATTATTTTATATCCCAAAAATAATATTTTTAATGAGTAAATATAACCGGCTTATTCCTTTAGTGGCCGGGATATTCCGTTGATCAGAAGTTTTAAAATAACTTTCTATATGAAACAATTATTATTTATCCTTATTAGCTTAACTCTTTTAACTAAAACTGTTTGTTCACAAGAGGCAGAAAGCAAACCATTTATTATTGGCGAGATCATTGAGATAC
>JAYVUE010000203.1:0-18263 GCA_043788195.1 Chitinophagaceae bacterium | reverse complement strand
TTTTAACAATCCTGTACAATTCTTTCATCGCCTTGATATCATCGTTAACATGCTCCAGCATATGCGAACATATAAAAATATCAAATTGTTCATCTTTGTAAAGTGATAGATCCTGCAAATCTAATTTATCATCAACATTTTCCATAAACAGGTCTGAAGTACGATGGATTACATTTTCATGTTTCTTAAAGAACCTGCCCAATACAGGGGTAGGGGCAAATTCAACTATATTATATTTTTGATCCTCGTTTAAAATTTTTTTAAAATAAAGTAAATACAACCTGTCCCTGTCATTAATATCACACCCATAACAGGTATAATTTCTATAATTGAGCGTTTCGGCATCATCTGGTCCATATTTCCAGCCGGCTTCTTTTACCAAAGTAAACCACTCTTCGGGAAAGGGTTTAAAAGATGTCCAGTATTTTCTGCACCCGATACAATAAAGATCTTCCTGTTCGTTACCCCTGTACTTCTTTATATTTATCCCGTTCTTTATATCAACCAAACTCCTATACCACTTATAGAAAATTGTTTTCTTTAACAGCTTTTTCATTTACCAGATATTATTTATCAATTTATTTAACTTTAATTATACCAATGTAAAAAATGACCCGATGTACTGTTTTATTTTTTCTTTCGAATTAAACATCATTACATCAATTATAGAAAGCCAGGGCACAAATTCATTGGCAAACTGGGGGTATTCAACCCTGCCGGATTGTATAAAACTCAGTTCAATATTATGTTGTTGAAATATTTCTTTTGAATAAAGTTCCTTTCCGCCAATGGTATTAATGTATTGATCGGCCCCTGATGCATCACAAATAGCAATTACTTTATCCTGTGATCTTAGCTGGTGGTCAATGGGTAAAGTTGATGAAATAATGAACTCAGTTTTAATATCAAGGAATTGGCATACCGCCTGTAAGGACTGATAGATAAAGCCAAAAAGGTTTTCTTCTTCAGCATTAAATACAGATTCGATCAATGGGTATACAGTATCAAATTGCGGCGCTTTCCTGTAAGATTCATTTATTCGCCGCAATAATTTTATACGTTCGGTTTTAAATGTACCTGCTAATTTTCGTTGATCAACATTTAAATAATCCGAACCTTTACTCAAGGGTAAACTAATGTATTCGGCTGCTCCATTAACCAGTATCCTGTTGCGGTTGATCCATCCTTTTTTTGTAAACTGGATATTATCATACACAACAAACTTATCTACAGCATTGATCAGTTGAAAATATCCAATGTAAGGAAAAAAGTATGGTTGCATGATGGCCAGCTTCATTAAAAACAGGTTTTGATAAGACTACAGATGTTTTGTATCGTGGCTTCATCCAGTTCATAATACATGGGCAAGGCCAGTGCTCTTGGGCTTATCATTTCCGAAACCGGGCAGGGTTCACCTTTATATTGCGGCAGATCGTTAAGCGAAGGATAAAAATATCGCCTGGTATTGATATCATTTTGCTGAAGCAAAGACCTGATTGAAATTAGCCGCTCTTCAGTATCAACAATTACCGGGTAATAACTGTAATTATAAATTGTTCCGGGTAAAGCTCCGATCATTTGCAAAGGCAAGCCGTTTAAATATTTATCATACAATCCTGCTATTGTTTTTCTTTGCTTAATAAAATCATCCATCAATGGCAACAGGCATAAACCCATTGCTGCATGCATTTCCGAACTTTTACCATTGATACCAATGCTATAATAATCATCTCCAATATGGCCAAACTGCCGGTACAAGGTCATTTTTTGCGCCAGGTCATCGTCATTGGTAATGATCGCACCTCCTTCAATAGTATGAAAGATCTTTGTAGCATGAAAACTACAGGTAGCAATATCGCCATAAGATAAAACCTGTTTCCCTTTATACTGAGCACCAAAGGCATGTGCCCCGTCGTAAATAACTTTAATATTATGTTGTGCAGCAATTTTTTCAATTGCGTCAACATCGCAGGGATTACCATACACATGTGTTGCTAAAATGGCAACCGTATTGATATTAATTAAAGGTTCTATTTTTTGCGGGTCAATATTAAAGTCTGTATTTTTTATATCAGCAAATACAGGTTTGCAGCCTTCCCATAAAATTGAATTGGTGGTGGCTACATATGAGAATGGTGTAGTAATTATTTCTCCTTTTAAGCCAAGCGCTTTTAATGCAATTTGTAAAGCAATGGTGCCGTTGTTTACAAATATCAAATGCTTAACGTCCAAATAATCTTTAAGTTTTTGTTCAAGTTCAACTACCAACGGGCCATTATTAGTTAGCCATCCTCTTTCCCAAATACCTTTTAAATAATTAAAATACTGCTGCTGATCGGGCAAGAATGGTTTTGTAACTGTTATCATTTTATATATTCCAATTTAAGATCACAGCCTGATATTTTTCAAATACAAGCCATATCCACTCTTTTCAAACTGTGTGGCCAGGGTTATTAATTTTTCTTTATTAATAAAGCCCATTCTGTAAGCGATCTCTTCCGGGCATCCTATTTTTAATCCCTGCCTTTTTTCAATTACCCTTACATATTCTGATGCATCGTGCAATGATTCAAAAGTGCCGGTATCCAGCCAGGCAAAACCACGGTTAAGCACAGCTACTTTTAGTTTTTTTTGTTGCAGGTAAACTTTGTTTACATCCGTTATCTCATATTCGCCACGGGCACCGGGTTTAAGTTCCTTTGCAATTTTTACAACACTGTTATCATAAAGGTATAAGCCAGGTACAGCATAATTACTTTTTGGTTGCTTTGGTTTTTCCTCAATACTTACAGCCGTATTATTTTCATCAAACTCAACAACACCATATCTTTCGGGATCACTTACCGGGTAAGCAAATATTACAGCTCCATCCGGATCGGTACTTGTTTGTAATATATGGCTGAACCCACTGCCATAAAAAATATTATCCCCCAGTATCAATGCAACACTGTCGTTGCCGATAAAATTTTCACCTATCACAAATGCCTGTGCCAGGCCGTTGGGAATTTCTTGCTTTGCATATTCAATCGCACAACCCCATTGACTACCGTTGCCCAATAAGCGCTTAAACTGTTCCTGGTCTTCCGGCGTGGTAATGATCAGTATTTCTTTTATCCCCGCCAGCATTAATGTACTGAGCGGATAATAGATCATCGGCTTATCGTAAATAGGCATTAGTTGTTTGCTGATACCCATTGTGATGGGGTACAACCTTGTGCCGGAGCCGCCTGCGAGTATGATGCCTTTCATTTTTTAGTTTAGGGTTTAGAAGTTTAGGAGTTTAGGAGTTTAGTTTGCCCTTTTAAATTGCTGCGATCTCCGAAGACTCGCAATTAATACTGTTTGCTTTTCAATTTTTTCCCTGCCTTCTGCATACATTTCACCTGACAATAATGCCAAATCATTTGATATTATTAAATCATTTAACAATTCAATGGTACTGCTGTAAGATACTGTACTAAAATGAGACTGTTCTTTCAACGAGATCCTTGAAGTTCCTTCTGCCAAATTTGATGCTATTGATATGGCAGCTCTTCTCATCTGGCTAATTAATCCAAACCTTTCATCAGCCGGAAAATTTTTAGTAATCTTATAAATCCAAACGGCCAGTTTTCTTGCATTTTGCCATGATTCTAATTTTTCAAAAGAGTAAATTTTCATAGTAGGTAGTTTAATGTGTATGATTCTTAAAGTTAAAAACTTTTCGGATTTTAAAGCCCATCTAAACATTCTAAACCCCTAAACTCCTAAACTTCTAAACCTTCTCAACTTTTTCTATTTTCCCTTCCCATACATCTCATCGTAATAATGCTGATAGTTACCACTGGTAACACCATCCAGCCATTCTTTATTACTGAGGTACCAATCAATCGTTTTTGAAATTCCTTCTTCAAACTGCAATGAAGGCTCCCATCCCAATTCATTTTTCAACTTAGTGGAATCAATGGCATAACGCAGATCATGTCCGGCACGGTCTTTTACATAGGTGATCAGTTTTTCAGATGCCCCTTTTTCACGTCCAAGTTTTTCATCCATCTGCCTGCACAATTCTTTTACCAGGTTGATATTGGTCCATTCATTATTCCCCCCGATAGCATAGGTTTCGCCAACTCTTCCTTTATGAAAAATAAGATCAATGGCTTTTACATGATCTTCTACGTATAGCCAGTCCCGTACATTTTCTCCTTTGCCGTAAATAGGAAGCGATTTATTGTTAATGATATTATGAATACAAAGTGGTATCAGTTTTTCGGGAAAATGAAAAGGCCCGTAATTATTACTGCAATTGGAAATTTTTACCGGCAGCTTATAAGTATGATAAAATGCCCGCACCATATGATCAGAAGATGCTTTGGACGCCGAATACGGACTTCTTGGATCATAGGCTGTTTCCTCTGTAAAAAAACCTGAGGCTCCCAATGAACCAAATACTTCATCAGTAGAAATATGATAAAAAATTTTATCCTTTGAATCAGCACCCCAAAAATTGTTGGCCGCCTGCAATAAAGCTGCAGTACCCATTACGTTGGTATTTACAAATGCCAGGGGGTCTGCTATTGACCTGTCTACATGACTTTCTGCAGCGCAATGTAATACAGCAGTAAACTGGTGCTCGTTAAATAATTGAGATAATAAAGAAAGGTTGGTTATATCCCCCTTTACAAAATGATAATTGGGTTGGCCTTCAATATCCTTTAAGTTCCCGAGATTGCCTGCATAAGTGAGTTTATCCAGGTTTACAATTTTATACATAGGGTATTGGGTAACAAAAAATCTTGCCAAATGTGAACCTATAAAACCAGCACCTCCTGTAATTAAAATTGAATGCATATTTTTTGCCGTTTGTATCGGTAAAAATAGACATAAATTAAGGAAATTCAGCTTTAGGAAAAGGGCAGTAGTATATGATTTTTAAAAATTCAAAAAGTCATGAAGAATAAATGAAAATATCAATCGCAGATTTAATATGATTAATTGATTTCGCAGATTTGGAACCTAAAGGTTCCATCAGTCCCTTTTGGCCTTATTAGTTCGAAGAACTGAATCAGCGAAATCTGTATCATCATTTTAAATCTGCGATTAATCTTTACTTTATGATTTTTGTGAATCCAACTTTGGCAAAGTTATATACAGATCAGAAACCGGAAAAAGCAACGTGAAAATACTGTTTGATCTCGTCTACATCAAATTGCTGAGCCCTTGCAGCAGCCTTAGTTTCGAATTGTTTTCGCAAATTAGCATCCTCATATATTTTTTTCATTGCAGTGGCCAGGGCGGCAACATCATTTACCGGGGTAAGAATACCATATTCACCGATCTCGTAATTATTAATAGCCCTGTGATGCAGGTCTGTTGCAGGAGCCAGCAATTCCCTTGGGCCCGAGTGGCAGTCGGTTGAGATGACTGATTTACCACAGGCAAGTGCTTCTATCAACACATTGGGAAATCCTTCCACATCCGAACTCAGCACAAAACAATCACTTCTACTCACATATTTGAAGGGGTTATTATCAAATCCGCAGAAAGAAACCTTATTGTTCAAACCCAGATCGGCAACTTTTTGCTTTAGTATTTCTTCCATTACACCTCCGCCAACGATAACCAGTTTACAAGGCAGGTTTTTTAAAATAAAAAAAGCCTGTAATAATAAAAGATGATTTTTTTCTGTACGAAAACCACCAACATTAACAAAATAGAAAATATTCTTATCAAATGTAAAAGCCGGTTCTTCGTCTTTATGTGTTTTTATAAAGTTGAGATCTATGGGATTATAGATCACTCTTACCGGTGTTTTAATTTTAAAGTTTTCAATCAGATCGGTTTGCATGGCGTAGGAATTAGCCAATACCAGGTCGGCCCTTTTGTAAGAAAACCTCACCATAAATTTAGAGAACATCCTATATATTCTTGACTGACTTTGCTGCATGGTGGTTTGGTGCGTTCTTTCACACATGATCACTTTGCCTTTATAACCCCAGATGCTTTTCATTAAAGCATTAATATAACAAGGACGATATAAAAAAGCTACTGAAATATTAATATTATTTTTTTTACAATAGCGATAAACTTTCCATGATATAAAAGGCAGTTTTAAAAACCTGATCGCCTTATCCTGCACCAGGGGTTGTTGCAGGTTCAATATTTTTATTTCGGGTGGAATGGAATAGTCAATAATATTACTATACAATCCAAGGTGTATTTCAAAATCATCCTTCAGGTGTTGCAGCAATAATGAAACTACCCGCTCTGCCCCTCCAGACTGTAACGTATTTATAAAGATCAGCAGCTTTGGTTTTATTCCATTCATGTAGTTTTCAGTTTTTACTGCGAACGGCAAATATCAGTTTTTTATTCCGACTGTTAATTGGCGGTTTTACCAACTAGCAGGTTGATCAGTAATTCTTCTGTTGCCCCGATACTTGCTTGTATAGAAAAACGTTTTTTTGTTGATGCTATTATCTTCGCTCTGTCAAATTTTGATTGCAGTGCATTTTCAATGGCAATAGTAAATGCATTTTCATCATTATCACTGACCAATACACCATTTTCGCCGTTGCTGATTATTTCCTTTGTACCTCCCGGTGAATCAAAAGCAATAACCGGTATTCCCAAAGCCACGGCTTCCAGTACAGCATTGGGAAATCCTTCGTAATAAGAACCGGATAAAAAAAGATCCGCGTCGCCCATATTATGCCAGGGGTTTACTTTTTCGCCACATAAAAATATTTTATCCCCTAATTGCAATGCATTGATCTGTGCCTGCAGTTCCTTTCTTTTATCACCTTCACCAAAAATAAAATATTGATAAGATAAAGAAAAACTTGCAACGGAACGGATCAGCCTGTCAATTCCTTTTTCGGCAGACAACCTGGCTACTGTAATGAACTTAACTATTTTACCAGTATTTGTATGAAGTGTTGAATTATTTAACTGCACTTCCTCAACCGGGTTATGAATTACTGTTGTTTTATTTTCGGGGATGTTAAAATTTTTAATAAGGTCTTGCTGCATATACAACGATTGACATAGAATAAAATCAAGTCGCTGATAAAATTTTTTAACCAACCAATTATATATGATTGGAAATTTTGCACGACGGTTATTGATACTTACTATACTAGATTCCCTGGCAATGACCGGTATTTTTTTGGTTAAGATGCGTCGGCATATTGCAAACAGCAGGTTCAGGTGATTTGCTGCAGAAAAAATAATATCCGGCTGTTGTTCTTTAATAATTTTTTTTATTCTGAACAATGACCGGCTTACCCGCTTTACCTGCAGGTCAATTACCTTGGTTGCATAATTAATTTCATAAAATGGGTGAGGGTTATTTAACACTACTAATGTTACCTCAAACTTATCAGTATTGATATGATTGCAAAAAAGAGAAATATATTTTTCTGTTCCTCCACATTCAAGTGTAGGAACAAAGAGGAGTAATTTTATTTTTTGTTCGTTGTTCACTATTATTATAAAATTTACAATTTACCCGGATGGATGGCAATATAGTCTGCCAGCCCCTGTATATGCATATTGTGTTTACCGGTATAGGTAAGTGAGTAGCCAAGTTCCATCAAAAAATGTAAACAACTATCTTTTACACCCGGTAAATGACATTCATGTGTTGCCAGCAAAATATCTGGTTTGTATTTTTTTAGTGTATTAACAGCGCCCTTCAGTACATCAAATTCGGCACCTTCTACATCTATTTTAATAATATCGGGTTTTTGATATCCCTGTTCAATTAATTCATCAATGGAATAACATTTTACAGTGATAATACTTTTTGCTTCGGTGTATGCCGATGATCCGGTGATATAGGTATTGCCATCTTTCCGTTGCTCATTATTTGAAAAACTGATCTCTTGTTCCCTGTCGGAAATGGCAAATGGTAAGATGCTGATATTATTATACAGCATCAATTTTTTATTGATAGCCAGGTGTTGTTCAAATATTTTACGGCTTATCGGCGAAGGTTCAAAAGAATATATTTTGCCCGTACTTATAAAGCGATTTGCCAAAAATGCATAGAACCCAATATTAGCTCCCAGGTCGTAAAAAACCGAACCGGGTTTTACCCACGAACAAAAACTATCAATTGCCAAAGGATTTTCATAATTGCCAAGCAGGTATTCATAACTGCTGCCTGTTGTCCATTGATATCCTTTCAGGGGGCCATCCATTATCTTCATAAATTTTTGATTGAAAAGATAACGGCAAATTTTTATATGCCATTTTTTAAGTGGGTAATTTGTCGGCATTTTTAAATAGCCCGGTGAGGGGTTTGGTTTAATCTGAATTTTTTACTTAGCAATAATAAGATAAGAAGATAAATTAATAACGGGATCAGTAAATTCAGATAAATACCTGCATGCAGGTAAGTACTGGCAAAATAGAGTCCGGTTGTTTATGTTTTACTGTCATTTATTGAACTGAGAAAAATTATTTACAGAAAATTTATACAAATTTATTTTTTAAGCCGGCGAGTAAATCAATGAAGTCGTTGTTAAGTTTTAAAAACCAATTTACTGTTAACAGTAAAATGGCATAAAGAATTGCAGCGATCAATAATTGCAAAATGTTTGAAAGGCCTGTGTAAATAACTATACCATATACTGTAGCAATTATCGGCACATTAACAGCAATGATCAGCAGGCTGTATTTTAAAATCATTGAATAATTAATAAAGGGTACAAATTTTTTGCATAAAAAAAACAGTGTACCCAGGTTTATAGTATTTATTACCATTACCCCCAAAGGATAACCCAAACCATTATAATATTTTACAAAAATAATTATTGCTATTATCAATATTGCATTCATATATAACTGGTACGTCAGTGATTGTTTAATTAACTGTATTGAAATAAATACCCGGGTTACCATTGCATTAATGCCTATAGGAAAAATAACAATAGAAAAATATTGCAAATACATGGCAGCCGTTTTAATGCCATCTACTGTAAATGCGCCCCTGTTATAAACTATTTCAACGATTGGCTCAGAAAAAACAAATACAAAAGCAGCCACAGGAATTAAAACAAAGATTAAACCTCTGGCGCTTTTAATAAATGTGGTATTCATATTTCCGGTATCGGCATTTGCTGCCTGTTCATTTAACTGCACACCACTTACACTGGTTAATTGTGATGTAATTAGTGTGTTGGGAATATCAGCAATATTTTTTCCGTAATTCATTATGCTTATTACCCCGTTTCCAAAACCACTCAATAAAAAAAGTGGTAAAAAACTACTGGCAAAAGTGGCCAGTTGCCCCAATGTGGTAAAAAATATATTGCCACGGGTTTGCTTACTAACCGGTGCCGTTTTGATAAAATAATTCCATCCTGCCTTTTTTTTAAGGATCCCTGTTAATAAAACAAGATTAAAACTGTATGCCGCAATTCCGCCTAAAAAAATACTCAACACATCAAACCGGGCGTGCAAAAGAAATATCCCCGCTATCACAACACAACTGTTGATGCCACTGATGATCATGGGAATGGTAAAATATTTTAATGAAGTAAGAATGGCATTGATATAATTAGTTAATATCATGAAAAAAAAATACAGCGCACCGGCCAGAAAATAATTTTTATATAACAAGATATCAGTTGCTGCAAATTTAGAAACGAGTCCGAATATTTTTGTGCCAAAAAAAAAGGTGATGATCACAACCAGCAATCCTATCAATATATAGATCCGAAAGAAAAAATTAAGGAAGGAAATAGCCGCTTCATTTCCTTGTTTTTCCCTTAGGTGCATGGATTGTGGTATCAGTACTGAAGTATCAATGGCACTGATAAAACCCGACAACAGTATCATAGTAGTGTAAACAAAAAAATAAATATCAGTTTTTATATTGCTGCCGAATAGCCTGGCAATAAAAATGATCAGTAAAAATAAAATACCCTTAGCAATGATGTTAAAGATCACAGAAAGCACCATCCCCCTTTTAAATGATTCTGTTTTTATCAACCATAAAAAATTCATTGGAAGGGGATTCTGTTATAAGATTTTACATACTGCATTATCTGACAGTAGATAGATAGCACCGTCCCCGGGGCAAATAGCTTTTCCACTTTCATCAAATTGTAAATTATGCCCCTGTTCACTTACCCAACCCTTTTGAAGTGCAGGATTACCCATCATCAAAGCATAAGCAGCTACATTTTTTGTAACTACTGTACCTGCTCCTATCAATGCGTATTCACCAATGGTAATTCCGCAAATAATTGTTGCATTGGCTCCGATAGTTGCTCCCTTTTTTACAACAATTTGTTTAAACTCTGTTTTGCGTTCAATAAAAGACCGGGGATTGATCACATTGGTAAAAACAGCAGATGGGCCCACAAATACACCGTCTTCCAAAATCACACCATTATAAACTGAAACATTGTTTTGAATTTTTACACCATTGCCCACAACGGCGTCATTATCAATAAAAACATTTTGCCCAATATTACAATTGCTTCCTATAACTGCCCCAGACATTACATGCGTGAAATGCCACAACTTACTGCCTGCACCAATTTGGGCGCCTTCATCTATTATGGCAGAAGGATGTATGTACCGATCAGGCATAAATCAACAATTGAATATTATTACTTACAAAAATATAGTTTCATTATTAATTATTTATTCTTAATTCTTACCTGAGCCTTTACCTTTGCCGCCATGCATTACGCTTCAATTGAAAATATCGGTAAATCGTTTGGGATCAGAACACTTTTTAAGAATATCTCCTTTTATGTGGAAGAAGGGGATAAAATTGCTTTTGTAGCACGCAATGGCAGTGGCAAATCTACTTTATTGAAAATTATTGCAGGACTGGATACCGCCGACAGTGGTACTTTATGGGTACACAAGGATATTAAAGTGGTGATGCTGCAACAGGATACAACGTTTGATGAAACAAAAAGCATCTGGGATAATATTCTGCGTTTAGATAACCCCGTTGTAAAAGTGGTAAAAGAATATGAGATGTGCCTGGAAGATGATCCTGAAAATGTTGATAAATTAACCGACCTGATGGCAAGGGTAGATGAACTGAATGCCTGGAATTTTGAAAGCGAATTAAAACAGATACTTGGAAAATTAAATCTGCACCACCTCAACGAGCCCGTAAAAAACCTCAGTGGCGGGCAAAGAAAAAGAGTGGCATTGGCACAGGCCCTGATCGAAGCACAGCTACACGAAGGAAAATGTTTATTGATATTGGATGAACCCACCAACCATCTTGATGTGCAAATGATAGAATGGCTGGAAGATTATTTATCGGCACAAAAAGTAACCCTGCTTTGCGTAACACACGACCGGTATTTTTTAGATGCTGTTTGCAATGAGATACTGGAAATGGAAGATGAAAAGATATACGTGTATAATGGCGATTACGATTATTTTCTGGAGCAAAAAAGCCTGAGGCACGAAGTACAGCAGAGTGAATTACAAAAAGATAAAAATATTTTTCGCAAAGAACTGGAGTGGATGCGTAAACAACCCAAGGCAAGAACCACCAAATCAAAATCACGCCAGGACGCTTTTACTGAAATTGAAGAACGGGTAAGTCAGAAAAAAGAAGATGTTGATGTGAGTTTACAGGTAAAAATGACGAGGTTGGGCGGCAAAGTACTGGAGATGAAAAAAATAAATAAGAGTTATGGCGATAAAGTTTTAATAAAAGGATTTGAATACATTTTTAAAAAAGGCGAACGCGTAGGTATTGTAGGAAAGAACGGGGTGGGCAAGTCCACTTTTTTAAAGATAGCCCTGCACCAGGAAAAACCTGATAGCGGAAAAGTGAATCACGGCGATACGGTTGTGTTTGGCAATTTTGACCAGGAAGGTTTGGTGTACAAAGAAGATAAAAGGGCCATTGAATTTGTAAAAGACTTCGCCGAATTTTTTCCTTTAGCAGATGGAAGCAAAATATCAGCATCGCAATTTATGGAGAAGTTTGGTTTTATGGCCGAGCAACAATACACACCACTCAGTAAATTAAGTGGCGGAGAAAAAAGAAGATTGCACCTGTTAAGTGTGTTATTTTTAAATCCCAATTTTTTAATACTTGATGAACCTACCAACGACCTTGACCTGCAAACCTTAAGAACACTTGAAGAATTTTTATTGGATTTTCCGGGATGTATTTTAATTGTTAGCCATGACCGCTATTTTATGGACAGGATGGTAGATCATTTATTTGCTTTTGAAGGCGATGGAATAATAAAAGATTTTCCGGGAAACTATACACAGTACCGTGAAGCATTGGCTGGGGCACAGTTTACCGGTCATGTTATTGCAGATAAGAAAACCATTGAGCCGGTCATCAGGCAAAGATCAGTCACCCCCGATCAAAAAAAATTAAGCTTTAAAGAAAAACATGAATTTGAAAGTATCGAAAAAGAAATCCCGCTGTTGCAAAAAGAAAAAATTACACTGGAAGAAAAAATGAATAATGCGGCAATGCCTTTCGATGAATTGCAAAAAGCCGCTCAACGCATTGGCGAGATCGCTCAATTACTTGATGACAAAGAAATGAGATGGCTTGAATTAAGTGAAAGGATGTGACGATTTGATGATTTGATAATGTACTGATCTTTTGATCCGTCAGAGCTCTTTGTTCATTTTCAAATCATCAAATTGTCAAATCAATAAATTATTTTCCCCAAACATTATCCTTTTTATTTTTATCCGGCACATAGGTACTGCCCAATGTTATTTTTTTTATTGCTTTATTTGATGAAACAGAAACAGTAATTGTTTTATTTCCTTTTTCCCAAACAGCTGCGGTCCGGTGAATTTTTTCTGTTGAACCATCAGCCAATAAGATCGTTAGATCAACAGGTACTGGTTTTTCTCCTTTACTTTCAATAATAATTTGTTTTCCGGTTACTTTACCAATAGCCAGGTCGGGTATGCCCCCATCAAAGAACCAGCGTTTCCAAAACCAATCCAGGTTTTTACCACTGCCGGTATTCATACTGTAAAAAAAATCAAAGGGCATCGGGTGTTTACTGTTCCAGTTACGAAAATAATTATGAAGGCCTTTGTAAAACAGTTCATCCCCCAATATATCTTTTACATATAAATAACCCAATGCAGGTTTTGGATAAGAGTTAATAAACATAGATGTACCGTATAACTGAGTGGTAAGTGTTGTAATAGGCAGATCAATTTCGTTACCTGCAGTTTGGTTTACAGCGCCCATTCCATATTCATCTACAATTGTAGAATCTATCATTGGAGAAATTAACCATTCGCCAATGGTGGCCCATCCTTCATCCATCCAGCCATACTTGGTTTCATTGATGCCCATATAAAATGGAAACATTGTATGAAAAATTTCATGATCGGTCAGTTCAATACTTTCTGACCGTGGTTCCAGTGGATTATCATTTACCATCATCGGGTATTCCATCTGATCAAGCCCGTCAAAAACAGTTTCATGATTGTATGGGTAAGGCCATTTGGGAAAACGATAGCTCATGGCTTCCACAGTTTTACGTGCATCAGATTCTACAAAATAATAATCATTATGTGCAGGGTTAAAAACTGCGTCTACCCTTGTTCTGCGGCCCGTTACCGCATCCACCACCAAACTTGACGACTGCCATACGTAATGGTTACTGATGGCAACAGCCACATCGCTTACATTATTGGATTCAAACAGCCATGTATTTGTAGTGTTGGTGGTAATGTTACCCTGTTTCACCTCATTACTGTCAATGATATCAATGATCGCATCATTTTTTTCTGCCAGTTTAATACGGTTACAATATTTTTCTGTTAACACATCGCTGCAATTTTTAAGGTCTCCGGTTGCCCATACCAGGTAGCTGGCAGGAACAGTGATTAATGTTTTAAAATTGCAGAAGTCGTTATAAAATTCCTGTGTACCAAGGTAGGGATTACGGTTCCACCCGTCAATATCATCATACACTGCAATGCGGGGAAAAAAATAGGCAATGAAAAAAGCGCCCTCGTCTACCTGTCCTGTACGTATATGCGAAGTTTTGTTGAGTGTGTAAGAAAATTTTATTTTGAATTGTACCTGCTGATGAGAAGCCAGTGGTTTGATCCGCACAGTCATATTGGTGGCATCAATGCGTAATTTACTTACCTCCTGTTCTGTGTTATCAACCGATAACTGTTCGATCTTCATACCATCTGTTGCATCTGCATCATTTATTTTCATCAAACGGGGAGAACCTTTTTTGTAGAGGTTGGGGTACAATTTAAAAATGATCTCTTTTAATGAATCCGGACTGTTGTTAATATAAGTAATGGTTTCGCTGCCGCTGAGTATACGGGTAGCCGGGTCAAACTTAATGCTGATATTATAATCGGCATTGTTTTGCCAGTAATTTATACCCGGGGCACCATTTATATTACGGGTAGATTTAGTGTAAGTGGTTTTAAGATTATACGGAACAGGTAAAGAATACTGCCCTTTGCTTAAAACAGACACACTGCAAAAAATAACAATAAATATCCCGGTAAGCCTTTTCATGTATAAATTTTTAGAACCATAAAAATAGAGAAAAGCAACCCTAACCCGACGGCAATCCAGATTTTAAATCGAATTAATTGAAAAATCGGGAATTACCTGCGATCAGTAGTGCGGATCAGCTTTAAAAAAACCGTTTACCCGGCATTTGCCGGTACAATACTGCCATAATTCATCAATTTATAATCAAAATTGGACAATGGGGCTTAAATAATTATTTTTGCGATCCCATTTACAATATTGCAACTGGCCTGGTCCTGTAGTTCAACGGATAGAATAGAAGTTTCCTAAACTTTAGATACAGGTTCGATTCCTGTCGGGACTACCAAAGAAGAAAAGTCGGAATTCTTTCCGGCTTTTGTTTTTTTACAATTCATGCTGACATTCATTATTACCCTGAAAACTTCGTTTATTTTGGTGGTTCGATAAGAATTTTCTTCAAACACTACTTTTTCCGGGAATATCGAACCAATTATACGTTGCTTGGTAGAAATTGAGGATGTTGAATAAAAGCTTCCAAGGTTTTCCAATAGAGTTGTGCTATGTGAGACGTGTCGTTTAAATTCTTTATCAAGGCTGAAGCAGGCGGCATGTTTTAAGATCAACTCGTTTTTCTCACTTTCATATCTTTCTGTCATTTTTGTAAAGTAAAGTTTATCTATTTCTTCATCACTATACTTGTCTTCCAAGGTTTTAATTCGTATCGAAAGTTTATCTATTTCCTTTTCCAACTTTCCTCTTTCCAATTCTCTCCCTTCCTCATTGGTTTTAAAGACATCAAAAAGAATAGCTTTATATAAGTGCACCACTTCTGGTGCTGGCTGGAAAGACATCAAATAGTCTATAAATGCATCATTTGCATTATCTGCCCTAAATCTATTTTTACACCCAGAGTTTGATTGGCAATGATAATAATAATATCCTCCACCATTGCCCTTTGAACGACTTCCTGTCATCACTTTCCCGCATTTTGGGCAGATTATGTGGTGCCTGAGTTGTAAATCGTTGGGAAGCTTTTCTAGCTTATACTTCTTCTTCTTGCCTAACAATATGTCCTGAACTTGATTAAAACATTCTTCAGTGATTATAGGATCATGAATTCCTTTTATCATCATTTCGGGTTCATCTCTGTATTCACGACATTTCATATAGCCAGCATAGAACGGATTTTTTAAAATGTCTAGAAAGGATTGATATCTTCTTGAGAGGCCTTTTTCGTTGGCTAATTTTCTAACTTCTTCAACACTGAAAATCCCTTCAGCAAAACTGGTAAAGCAAAACTTTACAATTGCCGCTTTCTCGGGATCAATTTCTATTCTTTTTTCACCTTTTATATTCTTGTAGCCATATGGTGCTTTCCACATCCATCTTCCATCTTTCATTCCAGCCATCATACCTCTAGTAGTATTTTCAGCTCTCTGCATATTATCCACTTGAGCTGTAGCTGCTTGAAATAGATTGGGGATAAAAGATTTTATATCATCAAAGTCGATACCCCCATCCATTACTGATATTATTCTTACCCCATTTTCCTTTAACCTTTCAAACATAGAAATGGTCTTTGTTACATTTCTTGAGAATCTATCCATCTTATAGATAACAAAAACAGAACATTTGATTTCTTTTCTTTCTAAACGTTGTAAGAAATTTTGGAATTCTGGTCTATTAAAATCCTTTGCAGAATGGTCATCTTGAAAATGATCTATAACCTCGAAGCCATTCCTCTTACAAAATTTTCTTAATTGATCTTCCTGATCAGCTAAACTGTAATTATTTCTTTGATCATCTGTTGATACCCTGCTGTAGATTACTGCATTTTCCATTTGCGATAGATTTATAATTTTGGAATTCAATATTTGCAAACTGATAGAGAAGGTCACGAAGGCTTTTCATTTGCTCTTCTGTTAATCGTACATTATTTTGAGTAAGCACTTTTTTAAACCTTTCTAGATTGATCACAAAAATTCAGTTGTAGCCAGATACTTTTATCTGGTAATCTTACCATAGAGGCAATGGTAAAGCCACAATTTTTAATTTGCGATCTTGATTTTGTAGGAGAGTCTTTTCTTAAGTTCTTTTAAACTAGAAGCTAAAGTTACATAGAAAAGAGCATAATAAAACAATCTCAGATCTCTAAATATCTAATAATTAGCATGTTATATCGAATTTGATATCACCATGACCTTCCTAATCTAGAAAGACCAACCCAGAAGAATTGTTAGTATACTTTCCTTAGAATTCTTAGTATTACTGATCAATTAGTTTCCGTCTCTGTTTTCAGCTCATTGAAATCAACCCACTTGACACCTCTCTTCATGTACAAGTGATATGGCTTGTATTTGATGAATAGATCCTTACCATTAGCATCAACTATTGTAGCCCCCTGTATATGGCCTGTAGTTGGTTTGGAACCTCCATCTGTCGGATCAAAAAAAGATATGTCTCCATTCTCCTTGATTGTGATTTCTATGCAATCATCTTCTCTTTCTTGACTGCAAAATGATTTAGTTCCAGTAAAGAATGTTCCTTGCGTTTTTGGTTCATTAGTTTTTGTTACGGAAAACTGTTGTTCCTTCATCTGAAAAGATTTTTTATCAGGGGTATTTACCTTCACATTCTCCTCAAGTACTTTTTTGTAAGTGTACTCTCCGTAATTTAGGTTTCCATCTTTATCAAACCTTCCAATTAGAGTCAGCCCGTCCTTCCCTTTGAACTCAACCCGATCCACAAACTGCTCACATGAAGTTTTATATTCTGAAAGCGTTGATTTATCAATAATTGATGATGATCTGAAATACATAACATTACCATCAAGTTCTACCTCTTCATTCGTAACCCATGTCATACTGGAGTTGAATACTCCAGCCTTATATTTTCCATCATGTGAATGGCTTCCCTCAGAGCAGGAAACTAGAAATAGAGGCGCAAGGAAAATAAACAGCTTTCTCATTTTTTTATAAATGTATAGCAATTTTAATTACTCACACCTGTATGGGTACACATTACACGTCAAAATGAGTACTTGCACCTGTATAAGTGTAATGAAAAAGCCTGAAATTTCACATATTGAACAGTTCGTTATCAACAAGGTGAAAGAGAAACGTATCAAACTAGATCTCACTCAGGCGGATTTGGCAGATGAGTTAAAGATGTCCAAAGGTTTTATTGGTAATGTAGAAAGTCCTAAATATAGAGCTAAATATAGCCTTGAGCATTTGAATAAACTTGCAAAAATATTTAAGTGTTCGCCAAAGGATTTTTTGCCTAAAGATGCCTTTTAAGATTGCAGTTATTTAGTGTAGGAAATATCCTTGAGTTTTCAAATATTGTACAAGCTAACTATCCGGACAAGGATAGCAATATACAACTACCCTGTACCGCAATAAGGATCATTAAATACAGCTTATGCTTCAACCACTTCATTACTACTGGTAACCAGCTCACCTCGGGTAATTTCCATAGTAGCCATGCTAAGGGAACTAGCCATAGAAGCCGGGAGCTAATTAGATCAAACCACATAGGACGTTTTACATCCGCTGGATCTCCGCTGATCTCTACTTTATTCTTTTCCCGTTTGTACGTTATCGGGGTTTGTGATGTACGTTTCATAATTTCAATTTTATAAATTATATCTTATCATGTTAGAAAAGTCAAGGGTTTAAGATGCAAAGCTATTCCAGCCTATTTGTACCATTGCGGAAAACAGGGTATGAAATATGGTATCAACTGTTATAACACCTTATACACCCCATACAAT
>JAYVUE010000202.1:0-7096 GCA_043788195.1 Chitinophagaceae bacterium | reverse complement strand
ACAACCCCGACAGCGGTTTTTAACCCTGTCGGCGGTTAATTCATGCCGCTTCGGCGGTAATCAACAAATCCGCTGTCGGGGTTGAAAACCGCCGACAGGGATAAAAAAAAATGAAAAAAATATTATTCATAGACAGGGACGGAACGGTCATTAAAGAATCACCACCCGAATACCGGGTTGATTCTTTTGCCAAACTGGAATTTTACCCGCATGTATTTCAGTTTCTTGGAAATATTGTAAGAGAGTTTGATTATGAACTGATCATGGTAACCAACCAGGATGGGTTGGGAAGAGAGAAATTTCCTGAGTCTGCTTTTCAACCCGTTCATGATCTGATCCTAAAAAGTTTTGCCAATGAAGGCATCATTTTTTCGGCAGTTTATATTGACAGGTCGTATCCTGCTGAAAATAAAAATACACGTAAACCTGCAACAGGTATGTTAACGGCTTACCTTAATAATACAGATTATGATATCTTAAATTCTTTTATGATCGGAGACAGGATAACAGATATGCAATTGGCAAAAAATTTAGGCTGTAAAGGATTTTGGTTAAAAGAAGATGCTACATTGGGTGCAGCAGAGATCAATAATTTATTGGAAAAATTGAACACACACACAATTGTTTTAGAAACTCCTAACTGGGAAGATATTTACAATTACCTGAAACGGCTACCCGAAAATACGGTCTGACGGTCCCCGTCTGACTATGTATTTATTAATTTATTTTTCTGTGCAACATATTCTTCCTGGGTAATGGCGCCCTTTTGAAGCAATTCAAATAGTTTATGTAATTCATCGCCGATCATTTGTGTTGAAGCCTGTGCTGTGGGATTTGTTTTGGCTATAGCTTCTGCCAATTGTGTGGCCTGGTTGCTGATCTGCGTTTTTTTATATTCTTCCTGTGCGTGGGTGATCGTATCCTTTAATAATTTTGGATTATGGATAAGTTCATATTTATCGTCGCCCATCTCTGCTGCAGTCTGAATATCTACATCACCAAATCTGAATAAGCGTCCCCAAATGGATTGATTGTATTCAACATTATTAATTTTATCTAACGGGCTTTCTTTTGAATGACGGGAGAAAAATCCGCTCTCATCTACTACCCGCATATTTGTAACAGTCCATAAGTTACATTTCCAGTTGATGTATTCATACAATGGATAAATAGCACCAATTAAAATAATGATGAATTTGGCTCCAGTACCTGGCCAGTTTAAAACAATCAAAAGAATAACCAATAATAGCCAGGCAAAAACAGGTAGTGCCAATTTTAACCAGTGTTGCCTGGTGATCAATAATTTTTTTTCATCTTTCTTGAGTGCTGTTCTCATAACTACAAGTTAAGAAATGTTGCGATAAATTACAAAGAATGATAAGTTAGTATTTTATTCAAAGAAAAACATCCATTTATTTACCAGATCTTAACCCTAAGGCTATCAGGTCTGAACATTTTATCTCCCGGCGTGATATTGAATGTACTGTAAAATTCGTCAACATCAGCAAAAGGTCCGTTCACCCTGTATTTTGCGGGAGAATGGACATCTGTTAGTAAGCGGCTTCTTAATTGTTCTTCGCGGGTATGTCCCAACCATCCCAGTGCGTAACCCATGAAATATCTTTGCATTGGTGTTAAATTGCTGATACTTTTATTTTCTTTGAATTGTTGCGTTTTTTTAAAGGCTTCAATACCAAGTAATATACCGCCAAGGTCTGCAATATTTTCGCCCAAAGAAGCTTTGCCATTGATATGATAACCTTTTACGGGTTCAAATTCGTTGAACTGGTTTATCATCACATCTGCTCTTTTATTAAAAGCTTCTTCATCAGTTTTTGTCCACCAGCTAACTAAATTCCCTTTTTCATCAAACTGTCTTCCTTCATCATCAAAACCGTGTGTAATTTCGTGGCCAATAGTACTGGCGCCGCCATAACCATACACCACTGCATCATCTAATTCTTCATCAAGATAACCAGGTACAGTGAAAATTCCGGCTGGTAATACGATCTCATTATTACTTGGATTGTAATAAGCATTATAAGTTTGTGGTGTCATATCCCACTCATCCCTGTCAACAGGTTTCCCCAACTTATTGAAATTATAATTATGCCACCAAATGCTGGCGTTCATAAAATTTTTGGCAAAACTTTCTTTGCCGATCTCCATTGTTGAAAAATCTTTCCACTTATCCGGGTATCCCACTTTACTTTTAATGGCGGCAAGTTTTTTGTATGCTTTCTGTTTAGTGCTATCACCCATCCAGGTTAGTTTACTGATCCTGTCTTTTAAGGCTTCCCTGATGGCTTCTACCATATCGGTATAACGTTTTTTTGCTTTCTCATTAAAAAATTCTTTCACATACAATTGACCAAGCATTTCGCCCATGGCACCTTCTTCCATTTGTATTACTCTTTTCCATCTTGGTTTTCTTTCTTTGGCACCGCTGAATAATTTGTTGAGATTAAAGGCTTCAATACCGTACTGATCAGGCAATACCGGCGAAAGATCACTGATCAGGTTAAATTTTACATAGCTTTTCCAGTCGTTAATAGGAGTAGCTGTCAATTCAGTATTCAGTGTCTTAAAAAATTCGGGTTGGCCAATAATTACAGAATCAATATTTTTAATACCATTACTTGTCATAAAAGTCATCCAGTCAACATTACCGGCTAACTTTGGAAGGTCGCTTACTGCAGTTTTGTTATAATTTTTATAGGGATCTCTCAGGTCCTCAATTTTACGGGAGGAAGTAGCGAGTTTGGTTTCCAGTTGTAGAATATTTTTTGAAGCAGCTTCAGCGGCAGTATTTGTTTCACCAGACATGACCAGCATTTTGGTAATATATTTCAGGTATTCATTCCGGATATTAATAGTAACAGAATCGGATTTAAAATAATATTCTCTTTCCGGTAATCCCAATCCACCTTGCCATAAAGTATAGGCCATTACATCACTTTTTTTGGAATCCTGGGTCACAAAATCACTGAATAAAGTTGATGAACCTACCTTTTTTAGCTCAGTAACAGTTGCGATCAATGATCTTACATCAGTGATGCCATTAACTTTATCCAGCAGGGGTTGTATGGGCTTTAGTCCATCTGCTTCTATTTTGGTGCTATCCATTCCGGTACTCCAGAAGTCGCCGATCTTTTGATCAGAAGTTCCGGATGATGCATTGGATTTTGTAGCTTTTTCGCTGATCTCTCTTAGTCTTTTCAGGTTTTCCTCGATCACTAAATTGCCGATGCCCCAACTGGATTGCTCACCGGGGATGGGGTTTTTTTTGACCCATCCGCCATTGGCATAATCAAAAAAATCCTGGCCGGGCTTTACAGTACTATCCAGGTTAGTTAACAGGATATCCGGTTTTGGAGTGCTTTTTTCATTGTTATTACAGGCATAAAGGCCGGCACAAACGAGTGCAAGGAAAAGTAGTTGTTTCATTATAAAAATTTTATTTCATAAATATAGAATGATTTTTTTGTCTGTAATATTTTTTTGATGAACGGAAGCGCCTTAACGCTAATTACATATTCCTTATTTTTACTTTTCATTACCAGTTTACATGACACCCGAAAGATACCAGCGTCTTACTGCAGTTTTAAACAAGCGCCAACCCGATCTTACAGTGGTATTGGAGAATGTTTTTGATCCGCATAATATCAGTGCCGTTATGCGTACCTGCGATGCCGTGGGCATACAGGATATTTACATTTTGAACAGTAAAATTCCGCCACATAAAAAATGGGGGGCTAAAAGTTCTTCAAGTGCTGCCAAGTGGTTAACTATTCACCAATTTACTAATGCCGTGGAATGTTTTGATGCTTTGAGGCAACGGTTTAAAAAAATATATACCACACATTTAAGTACGGATGCAGTTGGTTTGCACCAGTTAAATTTAACAGAGCCCGTTGCATTGGTATTTGGTAACGAACACAGTGGTGTAAGTGATGAGATCATTGCAATGGCCGATGAAAATTTTATCATTCCGCAGGTGGGTATCATCAAATCACTGAATATTTCTGTGGCCTGTGCAGTTACCTTATATGAAGCTTACCGCCAAAAAACTGATGCAGGGCATTATGATAAAATAAAACTGGAAGGTGATAAGCTGGAATTACTAAGGGATGAATGGGGGTTTTTAGAAGATTAAATTCCTTCAACATGTAATTAATTTTATTTTACCAGGTGAGTCACTTACTGGCGCAGATATGTAGCATGGCTTTTGGGCGTTGGCGTATCTGTGCCTTTGTTTGCCCTACCACATTAATATGACTCTAACTGAATAATTTCTAATAAACTTTTACGACAATTGTGCTATTTGACACAGATACGTCAACGCATATTTATTGCACTGCATATCTGCGCCAGTAGGGTAATTTAACCATTCATATTCGGGCATTTGCCCTTTGCAGCATGGTAAAATTATGGCTACCTGATCCTATACAACAATTTAAAACCTAGTTGTATACCACCGATACCGGTGTTTTCTTCTAACAGTAGAGAACTTAGTAGATTAAGTGGGAATCTAGTGTTACTAGTTTTTAATATACAGGTATTAGCCGGTTGGTTAACTAATTTTTCTGTAGCATATTTTAAGGTAAACCCTGCTGAAGCTTCGTACCAAAGTTTTCCTTTTTTTGACAACTGGCCTGTGTAACCCCATTTAAGTACAGCCCCTGGTATTTCTTTTTTTGTTTTATAAGCAGTCCATTTTTGGTAGGCCGGTACGCCACTTGTACAATCCATTCCCAGCCAGCCATTGGTATAATAACCATAACTTTTATAATAGCCCATAAGCTCTACAAAACTTCTTTTAGATTTTGAGTAGTGCCAGCGCAGCGCTATTTTAGAAAGCCATCCTTTTGTATCATTATTACGCACCCAATCATTGCTGGTAGAGTTAAAAATATACCCAACATCGGCAGCCACCGACCATCGGCTGTGCAGCATATAAGCAGAACCAACTGTTATTGCATTATCTAACGGGTTTATTAAATCGGTAACGGTAAGCCTGGCAAACAAATCGCCTTTTTTAAGGGGATGCTTACGTTGTGCAAATAATGATGTACTGATAAATGATAACACAATACCCAGCAATACAATTTTCTTCATTAAATAATTTTTGAAATAAATACGGGATTAAATTTATTGCTGATGTCGAACAAAACTATACCATCCCTAACCCAGCAAATAAGTGTATTGCCATAAGGGATTACATCTACAAAAGCATTACCGGTAATTTGTTTTATAATAAGGGGCTGATATTGGTTTGTAATATCAAACACCAGTAAGCTGTTACTATTGCATACATAGAGTGCATTACCTGTATACCCAAGTCCGTAAGGCTCGAAAACCTGCACCTGGTAAACTTCTTTGGGTTTGGTAATATCCTTTACATCGTACACCGCCAAAATACTTTGTACTCCACCGCATGGGCCACTGCTGCGCAAGGTTGCATAAGCTACCGAGTCTTTTGCTACGACAGGGTCGCAACGGCGCAACACGGTTGGCGAAATAGCTGTGCTTAATTTTACCGGCTGCTCGGGGTTGTCAATTGAAAATATATACACGGCGGTGCTGGAGCCCAAAAATAATTTATCTTTAAAAGGATAAATGGTTTCAATATCAAAACCGGCGGCAACGGTATTTTTTAAAACCGGGTTAGCAGCATCGCTAATTGAAAACACTTTTAAATTTTGCTTATCTACGGTATATAAATAATTGCCCACAATAGTAAACCTGGCCAATGACCCTCCTTGTCCTGCAGGATTGGCTGATGTTGAAAAATTACCACCACTGTCTTTACTGCAGCTCCAGCCGCTGCATAACAAAATTAAATAGCTAAAAGCTGTTACTACTGTTTTCATATTTTTATCTTTTACAGGCGGGGTTAGTAATTTGTTTTAATTCCCAATCTACCACAATACCCTTATCAGCATCGGGACATTCAAAATAAACATTGTTTTGTGGCGGATAATTTTGATTAATTATTGGAAAAGCATTGTTGACCCTGGTAATTAACTGGGGTTGCTGCGGACTGGCCAGATTAAATACCAATAGATCGCTTACACTGTTAGTATATAAATAATTTCCTTTTATTGCAATTTCGGTGGTGAACGGAATTTTTAAAAAAGCAATTTTTTTGGGATTGGCCGGTGTACTGTTATCAATAATATGAATACCAGTATTTAAATCGTTTTGAAAAATATAATTACCATAAGCATATATTTTGCCCGCTTTTGTGGTGGCTTGCGGCGGCACTGTGGCAATTGCCGACAGGTCGGTAAGTTTTGCATACACCGGTGTATATGCCTGTTGAGTGCCTGTATTTATTGTCTTCTGCCTTTCGCAGGCAGTTAAGGCAATACTAAAAAAGGCAATGAGTGTTACAATTTTCATGATCAAAAAAGTTTAGGCATTTGTAAAGACATCTTGTTGTTGTATAACGCTGCTTAGTTTATTTTAATAAAAGAAATAACCCACTCTACACTTCTTTTACAAACTCTCTCGCTTTTGTTGGTAGCCCTACCTTCACCCCGAACGACTGCTCTGGCGCATATATGCAGCATGGCTTTTGGGCGTTGGCGTATCTGTGCCTTTGTTTACCCTACCACATTAATATGACTCTAACAGAATAATTTCTAATAAACATTTACGACCATTGTGCTATTTGGCATAGATACGTCAACGCATATTTATTGCACTGCATATCTGCGCCAGTAGGGTCGGTGAACACTAGCATTCATTTCATCCTTCAAGAGATCACTCAAGTCTTTTGGTAAATCTTTTATATTGGGCAATTCATTTATCAAAATGTTTACATGCTGGTTCATAAAATTTATTTCCTCCACCGTATATACATCATTTATCTTTTTCAAATTTAATTCATTTGCTTATCCCCAATACCCCCGTCTGGTTTTCAACCAACGGGAGTAGGCAGCCACTGCTAATTTTCTGAATAATGTGTCAGAATTTTAAAAATATTATTTCCGTCATAATAATTTTGACATGTTCATACTGGAGCCTTCCTTTGCGGTGAGTCACCCTCATGAGGGTGACTCACCGCAAAGGAAGGCTCCAGTATGAACAT
>JAYVUE010000201.1:0-5454 GCA_043788195.1 Chitinophagaceae bacterium | reverse complement strand
TTATTAACCTGGACAGGCGTAATGGGTGCTGATGTAACCGTGCCCAGCGGCCAGGCAATAGCGCTTCAGATAACAACTGCACAACCTGGTGTAGTGTTTAAAATACAATACCATAGTGCCAGTAAGCCATCGAGGATCAGCCTGTTGCCGGTTTCTACTTTTATTGATATTACTTCTTTCAATGTTTATAATGCACCTTATCCGGGTGGTAGTATCCGTACCAGTGGTAACCCTGGCGTAACAATGTATACAAGGGCTGTAGTTACTACACCTTTTGGTTATACTGATATTACAAAGTTGACAAATACTTTCACCCCTCCGGGTACTACAATTAATGTTACCTGTGTGGATTCTACAACCTGCACACGTACTTATGAATACCCCTGGACAATACCTGCAGGATACGGTAATATTGCTATTATGGCAACAGCTTATGAAGGCTATGAAAATATTATTAAAAATTCAGAAGTGGTGAATTTCGCCACCTGTTTGATATGTGCGCCGGTGGCGTTAAATGATTCAGCTACAGGAGCGGGCGGCGCACCCATTATTGTGGATGTACTGGCCAATGATTATGACCCAAATAATAATATAAAACCAAGTACACTGGCCGTTTTAGTACAAGGTAATAATGGTTCGGGGTACCTGTCAAATAACAAGATTGTTTATGTGCCTAATGGATCATATACCGGAAGGGATACATTGACTTACCAGATATGTGACAGTACTGCACTTTGTGGTACAGGAATGATTTATTTAACCATAAATCCGTTCCTGATTGACCCTTGTTCCGAAGCCACAAGGAGTCATACCTATTATATACCATTCTCAGAAAATGAAGCCCGTATAGCACTCGATAGTTCTACTAACCAGGCATTTCCAAGTAATAATATACGTACAATTATCAGTATGAAAATGCCTTATCCGGGTATGGTGATCGTATGGGATGAATGGGAAGACGGTTATGAAGTGAACCCTCTGAATCCATTGCAAAGCAGTACCAAGGTTTGGGGAGACGGCAATCCGTATAATGGAATTGTTCCTGGCTATGCCAATGATATTATACCTGCAGGTGGAAGTATTGTATTGGATAATACCATACCCACCAATCCAAGGGTTCAGGCTAATTTCTTTTATGACGGAAGGGACAAGATATTTTCCACTGGACAGATCACGGTAACACAGGTTAGCGGTGAACCTTCAATTATGCAGGTACAATGTATGAAAACGAATGTGGCCCCAACACTTGATTATGGTACTTCCTTTACCATTCCTGTTGGCCAGGATTTCGCTAGCCAGGATTTCAGTTATACTGCATTATTCATCCGTGCTGCACAAAATAATACCACTATTAATATTGATAAGGATAATAACGGAACACTTGAAACCACAGCCATTATTAATGAGGGTGAAGTATATCATGTTAATGGAGGTGTATTGAGTGGCGCTACCGTTACTTCAAGTGCACCTATTGGTATAGACCTGCATTTTGGCGGAAATGATAGCTACTCATCAAGGGATGTACCCATATTCCCGGCAACCTGGTATTCCAATACCTATTATTCACCTGTACCAACAACTGGCAGGGCACAAAACCCTGCAGATACTGCTGTGGTGATGTTATACAATAGCCTTAACAGGGTACTCACCATCAACTATACTTCGGGTATCCCTAGCAGTGGAACTATAAACATTCCTGCTAAATCTACGGTTCGCTTTCCGCTGGGAATGTCTCAAACGGCCGCCTATAAATTTGTGAATCCAACCGGCGAATCATTTACTGCTATTCAGATTTGTGATTCCTATACACCGGGAGGTGGAGGAAATATTGGCCAGGAATTTGACTGGTCATTTAACCTTATTGCTCAAAACAGGCTTACCGATTTTGCAACCGTTGCCTGGGCACCGGGTTCTATTGACGGAACAAGAAATGACAACCCAATTTGGGTAACACCCACAGCCAATACCACGATCTATGTTAAATACAATGGAAACGTGAGCGGTACAACCGGGCTGGTTAGCCCATGTGGTTTGCGTTATGACGTGTCTTATGCGCTAAATGCGCTTAACCATAAACGTTTGCTTGATGCAAGCGACAATGACCAGAGTGGTTTGGCTGTATTTACCTGCGATGGTACTAAGCTGGCTGCAGTGTATGGAGAAGATCCGTCTACTGCAGTTACCGGCAACCCCAGCTGGGATGTTGGTTCTACTATTCAACCCTTCTGTAAACAAAAACTCATTTTTGCCAATGACGATTATGGCAGAACCATGATCAACCAACCGGTAACCATATCGGTACTGATCAATGATTTTGGATTCCTGGCAGTGATCGATCCTTCATCAGTAACCAATACAGGTTTATTGCTGGCAAAACATGGCTCAATATTTATTAATACCAACGGCACTATTATTTATACACCCAATACGGGTTATGTAGGTAAAGACACTTTTGAATACAATGTTTGTTCTACACCTTCACCTATTGTATGTGATATTGCTACAGTGTATGTGGATATAGCTGTTTGCCCGGCTCCGTTAAATGAAAATGTTATTGGCGGCCAGGTATTTCTTGATAAAAATGATGATGGTTTAAATAATGATGGCGGCACAGGTGTAGCAGGGGTTAAAGTGTACCTGTATGTTGATGGTAATTGCAACACCACCATTGATGCCAATGAGTTAAAAGATTCTGTGATCGTTGATGGTTCAGGTACCTACCAATTCGTAACCTATCCCGAAAAATTTGTAGCGGATGATTTTGACGGGCCGGGCGGTACTAATTCCTGTGCATCCGGATCGGATGGCAATGCAGCCTGGATCGGCAACTGGACTGATATAGGTGACCCATCTGTAGGGTTCTGTAATAATGGGCAAACAGTTGCCAATACAGATGTTGAGATAGTAAAGGATGGTGCATTTACTTATGCTTTAAGGTTAAAAGATGCTAGCAGATCAGCAACCCGTACGGTTAACCTCAGTGGTGCTTCGTATGCATTTCTTACGTTTTCGTATAGACGTAAAAGCGCAACATTGACCGCCGGAGAAGATATTATTGTACAGGCATCCAAAGATGGATCAACCTTTGGTACCATCTTTACCATTGCAGGTGACGGCAACACAGATGCTAACTATGTTACCATTTACAACCAGGATATCACGATTTATGCCAGTGCAATAACTTATCTGCGGTTCCTGACCAATGCTAATGTTGATGATGCTGATACAGTGTATATCGACAATATTAAAATACAGTTCCTGCGATATCCGCAATGCTATATTACAAGGATGGATGCTACAACTATTCCGGCTTTTCATCATACTACATCCATTTTGCAGCACAGCTTTACAGCCAGCAGTGCACAAACCTGCCTGGCGCCTTTTGATTTTGGTGTTGCCAAAAATAAGATAGCCATCAGTGGTAATTTATATAATGATGCCAATGGCTTGGTAGATAACCTGGTTAACGGAACAAATATTGGAACTGTAAGCAGTTCTATAGTATATGCTTACCTCGTGGATAATCTTGGTAAGGTTGCATACCGGGTAATTGTAAATGGTGGAGGAAATTTCTTATTCCCATCGGTGGATATCCTTACCAATTTTACCCTTAAGTTATCAACTATAAGTGTAAATGTGGGGGATCCTGCACCATCGGATGCGGCATTACCTGCCGGCTGGATACCAACCGGCGATTGTTTCGGCATTAACAATACTGCCGGAACAGGAAATTGTGTACTTCCCCCATCTGTTTCTGTGGCGGTGAATACCGGTACAGTAAACATTACTGGTGTTAATTTCGGAATTGAACGTTTACCGGATTCAGATAACAAGTCAATAAATTACTCGATCAATTCACCGGGCCTGCAATATGCAGTTCCGGCATTCACAGGTTCTGATCCAGAAGATGGGGTATTGGGTGCAGGCAAAACCTTTAAGGTCACCAGTGTGCCTAATAACGCAGTATTATTCTATAATGGATCATTGGTTTCTGTTAACATGGTTCTTACTTCATTTAATCCTGCGCTTTTACAGATCGATCCAAGTGATAATACTTTACTGTCTGTATTTACCTATGCAGCGATGGATAGTGCAGGATTATATGATCCAACGCCTGCAACCGTAACCGTTAGTTGGACGGCATTGCTGCCCATCACCCTGCTGGATTTTACAGCCAGGTTAAACGGCGCTAAGGTTGACCTGAACTGGAAGACTTCTACCGAGAGCAACTCTGATCATTTTGAAATAGAGCGTAGTTCAGATGGAAGTAATTATATGAAGATCATCAACAATGTACCGGCAAAAGGATTTAGTACCATCACTACCAATTATGCAGCGGTAGATCCGATACCTGCAAAAGGATTGAATTATTACCGGTTAAAAATGGTTGACAAAGATGCCGCTTATACTTACAGTAAGATAGTGATCATTAAGATCGATAATGGTATTTTAGTGAACACACAGGTAAGGCCCAATCCATTCACAGCCAACCTGGATGTGTACATAACGCTGCCGCATAACAGCCAGGTAGATTTTGATTTTATTAATATCAACGGACAGTCCGTTTTCCGGAAATCCGTTAAGGGGTACAAAGGGTTTAACTGGTTTAAAATAGTTGACCTTGAAAAATTACCATCTGCACCATATATATTAAAGATCAGTACGGATGATGAAACAATAACAGAAAAACTGATCAAGCAATAATTTAAAACAGTATTTTATACAGGGAATCGCCGGAAGGTGGTTCCCTTTTTTAATGAACTTTAAATTCTAAATTCTAAATTCTAAATTCTAAATTCTAAATTCTAAACCTTCTAACCCTCTAAACCCACTAAACCCTCTAAACTTTCCAGATAGTTTTTTTTAACTAATTTACCAGATGAAATTTCAGTTTACTGCTAACTTTTTTTCATTATTAAAAACTACCGGTAAGTCCGGGCTTATAGTAAAATGGGTATGCCTCGTTTGGTTGGTAACAAAATTATTATGTTATAAACTTTGGCTGGCCAACAGGCTTTTTCCTTTGGTACCCGTACACGATTCATTGGCTGGTCTGCCGGAATTGGTACACACAATGCTATTAGTCATTTCAGTTTTTTGCATGGCTTTGTTATCGCTTTATCCCAATAAAAAGATCGTTATTTTTTTATTGCTGGCAGAAATACTTTCCTGCCTGCTCGATCAAAACCGGTGGCAACCATGGGAGTACCAGTTCATCTGCATGCTGGCTGCTTATGTTTTAATAAATGATGAAAATAAATGCCGATTTTCATGGCAATTGATCATTATCAGTCTTTATTTTTTTAGCGGCTTGTATAAGTGCAACAACAATTTTATTCATAATGTATGGAACAGGCTTTTGTTGCGGCAGGTTCTTGGTGTTAGCGAAATAGGCACCTGGTTATCGAGGGCCGGTTATTTAATTCCATTTATTGAAATACTGGCAGTATTGGC
>JAYVUE010000200.1:0-3020 GCA_043788195.1 Chitinophagaceae bacterium | reverse complement strand
AATTCCGGGCTGGGCATTGTTATGCTTTTGATCATTGATCTGATCTGTTTTATGATTGCTTTATATAACTACTGGTTTGGATCAAAAATGAAAAAAGGCCTGCAAAATTCTGATCAGCTTAGCTTTACTGCATCATTGGCCAACCTTGCAAAAAATTATAGATTGATCGGTGTGATAACGGTTATTAATTTTATTTTAATTGTACTGGGCGGGTTGCTAATGATGTTTTTATTTTCATTCAGCAGGGCCTGACCAGGTAAATTGAATGATCATTGGTTCATGTAATTATTCTCTTGTGGCGAGATAATTATAATCTTCTAATAATTTTGCAAGGAATTGTTTGGGTAGAAGATCGTTATTTATTTTTAAAACTTCTTTCACTTTCATAGCTACGCGGTTGCACATATCGTAGTTATTTCGTTTACCGGCCTGTGTTAGAACGGTTTTGATCGTATTAATATCGCGGTCGCTTAGCCGCATTACATCCACAAACATCACTTTATAATCTGTTTTATTAATATCCATGAACACGGTGTCTTCAACAGTTAATTTTGACCTGGTGTTTACAACAACAGTACCTGCTGCTAGGTCGCCCAGGCGCTGGCTTTTGGGAGTAACAGCAATTATGATTGCTACCACTATTCCAAAAACCCCGGTAATAATGATATATAATATCAGCACTTCCCTGGAGAACATGATATAACCAAATAAAAACGGCCACTCAAAAAACTTTGAGATCCATCTTAAAATATACTGGCCCAATGTTGGCTCTCCACCCTCCAGGCTGATCACCCTGATAGATAGTATTTTTTTTCCGAGGGTTTGCCCATTCAACCAAAGTTCGCTCAACAGTGAGTATAATAACATGGGTACAGAGATCACCAGTATATCAAGCCCTGCATTCTGTTCTTCATCGATCATAAACCCGGTATACAAAAGGTATTTCATACTTAACAAAAAAATGATCATTATAATAAAATCAATGATATAGGCAAATAGCCGCTTATGAAATTCAGCGATCTCAAATTCAAGGTCAATATTAAATGCTGTGGCTATTTGAATGATAGGCATAGTATATGCAAATTACAGAATGGGATGAAGAGATGGGTATAAAGAGTAATTTTTTTATTTATAAAAAAAATTGCAATTTGTAGTCTTAAATAGTAAAATGTAAAGGGTATGCGGGAGGCGATGTTCATAAAAAAAAATGCGGGTAAGTGGAAAGAGTACCAGCAAACTCATACCGATAACCCGGATGAAACAGCCCAACGTTTTGTTACGCTGATCGATGACCTGTCTTATGCCAAAACCTTTTACCCAAGGAGCAAGGTTACCCGCTGGATCAATGGCATTGCCGCGGGAATTTATCAGAGTATCTATCAAAATAAAAAAGAGAAGTACAGCAGGATCTTTCAATTTTGGAAATTTGAGTTGCCATTGCTTTTTAAAAAGTATCACAGGATCTTTTTATTTACTGTGATCGCTTTTGTATTGTTTGTATCTATTGGTGTTTTCTCATCAATGTACAACGAAGATTTTGTTAGAAAAATATTGGGTAATGGCTATGTTAACATGACCGAGGATAATATTGCCAACGGAGATCCGTTTGGCGTTTATAAGGGTGATAATCCTTTTACTATGTTTGTAACTATTGCATTTAATAATATAGGCGTTGCTTTCAAAACTTTTGTGGGTGGTTTTACACTGGGCATATTTACACTAATGATCATGTGGGGCAATGGCATTATGCTGGGTGCTTTTCAGTATATATTTTTTTCAAAAGGGTTGGGCGTTCAATCAATACTGGTTATCTGGATACATGGCACTTTAGAAATATCTTCAATTGTAATAGCTGCCACTGCAGGATTTATCCTGGCTGGCGGTATACTTTTTCCGGGTACTTATTCCAGGATGATATCATTTAAAAGAAATGCAAAAGACGCAGCCAAAATTCTGATATGCCTTATCCCTATATTTATTGTGGCCGCTTTTTTTGAAAGTTATGTTACCCACCTAATGAGCCAGTCATTTGATAAAGTGAATAATTATGGTTTGCCCGTTTGGGCCGCTGTTTCAATCCTTGTCATCTCCTTGGCTTTTATCACCTGGTATTTTATCATATTGCCCATCCGGTTACACCGAAAAGGTTATTATATTCAGCCTGATGGAATTATTAACCGGCTGAAGCAGGAGCATGTTTAAAAGAATTTACATCATATTGATTCTTGGTTTTTTTTTAAGTGCTGTGCAGGCACAAAAAATAAAAGATGAAAGCCCGGATAATTCAGCAATGAAAGCTGATCAAAATAACAGATCTGCTGAAGAGATTGATATTGATACATCGCTTCAATACAACCTGTTAAATATTTCTCCCGATACGATCAACAAATTGAAAGACCAGAAAGCATTTGCTTATGCAAAATATTTAGATAGCCTGCTAAGGGATAAACAGAATAAAAAAAAGGCCGCACAACCAATTTCAGCAAAACCCGGATGGCTTGATACGCTGTTAGCTTCTTCAGGTACAAAATTTTTTTTTTGGACACTGGCGGCAGGTTTTATCATTTTTATATTGTATAAACTGTTCTTAACACAGGGTGTTTTCAGAAAAATTACAACAAAAGATAAACAGGATGTTAGTCAGGTTGTTGAAGAAATATTTACAACGGAAAGTGATTTTGACCTGATGATCAGGCGTGCAGTGGCCAGCGGCAATTACAGGCTGGCAGTGCGTTACCAGTATATGAAATCACTGAATAAACTGGCAGAAAAGAATCTTATTACAAAAGCTGCAGATAAAACCAATTACCAATATGTAAAGGAAATAAAGAATCCCCAATACCAAAATGAGTTTGCTGCACTAACACTTAGTTATGAATATGTATGGTATGGAGAATTTGCTATTGCAGAAAATATTTATCGTAAAATAGAAACCGGGTTTTCCGGATTTAATCCTAAAATATAATTGTACCGTTGAGGCACAGACTTAAATATATATTTGTTTTGATCGCTGCAACGGT
>JAYVUE010000199.1:0-6418 GCA_043788195.1 Chitinophagaceae bacterium | reverse complement strand
AAATTGCCGGCTGATCCAATAACAGGTCATATGCACCCAGGTCAAATTCCGGCGCTTTATCGTCTAGTGAAATACGATTAACGGTAAGGGTTATTGAATCTTTCAACAATTCTTCTCCGGGTATATTATCAACAACTTTTCTGATGTGCAGCCTTATCAGGCAGGTATCACACATATTACTTACTTTAAACCTTATTTTATCTACTTTATACTCGGCATAAGGTACTTTGAAGATGCGGCCAATTTCTCCTCCCGTACTGTCATAGTTCCAGCTTCTGAAATAACCAACTGATTCGCGGGTGGTACCAATTACTTCATGTGAGGTAAAATATTTTACTGTAACCGGTGTAAGGTTTTTAGAAAACTCTGTCAATACAAAATCATTTCTGTACATGGCTTCTTTTACCGGTATTATTAAATTTTCGTAACCAACAGAAGAAATTACAAGGGTATCATTATTCCTGGTACCAGGGGGTATGCGAAGTAAAAAATTACCTGATTCATCAGTCATGATCACCCTGTTTTTTCTTAACAGGCTTACAGATGCACGGGCTGCAGGCCTGGCATCTTTTCTGTAAATGACCCTTCCTTTCATAATAGCCTGTGAAAATGTTCTTTCAGGCGCAACTATGCAAATAATAAGTATTAGCAATATGGCTGAGATCAAAAAAAAATGAGGCTTATTTCTGTGGTTCATTAACTCGTTTTAATAGGAACGCAAAAATAACAATAATAAATTTATAACAACAGATTGTTAAATTAGAATTACAGATTGATATGTTAATTATTGACTTTACTTTGTTTTGTGGCTCAGTAAAATCCAGGGCAAAGGAAATAAAACCGAACGTCATTGCGAGGGCTATCGAAGCAGAGATTGTGGAGGAGTGGTTTGGAGCCTTGGTTCGTGCCTCACGAACCAAGGCTGGGTAATCTGTATTAGGTACATAATTTTGGCTAATCGATTGAAGGCGTACCTCTAAATGAAAATCAACTTTGCCAAAGTTTAAAACTTTGGTAAAGTTATAAAAACTGCTTACTTCAGCGTCTCCTCCAGCCACTTATAAAACTCATGTTGCCAAACCAGGGCATCCTGTGCCGTTAGTACCCAGTGATTTTGATCAGGTAATAAGATGAATTTGCTTTTTATGCCCCGTAACTGTGCAGCCTGGAATGCCTGCTGGCCCTGCTCAATGGGTACCCGGTAATCTTTTCCGCCCTGGTAAATTAATATGGGAGTGTTCCATTTTGCAACCAGGTCGCTGGGGTTGAACTGGCTGTAACTTTTTTGTGCTGCTGCATTGTTCTTATCCCAGTAAGCCCCGCCCTTGTCCCAGTTCTCGAACCACATTTCATCGGTGGTGCCGTACATGCTTCTGAAATCGTATACGCCATCGTGTGAGATAAATGTTTTAAAACGGTTATGGTGAATGCCTGCCAGGTAGAAAACAGAATATCCTCCATAACTGGCGCCAATACATCCCAGCCGATTTTTATCTACGTAATTTTCTTTACTAACGGCATCGATTGCACTCAGGTAATCCTTCATTACCTGGCCGCCCCAGTCCTTGCTGATCTGTTCATTCCACTTGGTGCCATGCCCCGGCATACCCCTGCGGTTAGGTGCCACAATGATGTAACCGTTGGCCGCCATCAACTGAAAATTCCAACGAAAAGAATAGAATTGAGTTAATGCAGATTGAGGTCCGCCCTGGCAATACAAAAGGGTTGGGTATTTTTTTGCAGGATCAAAATCCGGCGGATAGATCACCCACACCAACATATCTTTTCCATCAGTTGTTTTTACAAAGCGCCTTTCTGTTTTACTTTTACCAATAGTGGAATAGGTGGCATCGTTCACATGTGTAAGTTGTTTCATTTCACCTGAAGAAAGATCTACTGAGTATAATTCGCCGGCATGATTCATATCTGTTCTTGAAACGATCATAGCATTTCCTGATTGCCCGATAATTCCGCTGATATCAAAATCTCCTTTGGTAACTTGTTTAATAATTGCAGGCGCTTTTGTTATCCCGGGATAATTAACCACAAACAATTGCAGTGTACCATTAATGGGGGTAATGAAATAAATACTTTTACCATCACTGCTCCATTTATAACTTTCTACATGAATATCATCTCTTTGCCCGGTAAGGTTCATTTTGAAAGTACCATCTGAAACAATGATATCTTGTTTATCCGCTTCGTATCCTGCTCTTTTCATACTTAGCCAGGCTAACTCACCCTTTTGGTTAAACGAAGGATTAATATCATAACCCGGCATTGCTTCAGTAAGATTTTTTGTCTTCCCGGTCTCTATATTGTAAGCAAACAGATCAGTATTAGTGCTGATAGCATATGCCGTTCCATATTCTTTTTTTGTGCAGTACACAATTTCTTTTCCATTGGGGTTCCATACAAAATCTTCATCTCCACCAAAAGGTTTTTGCGGACAATCATAAGGCTCACCTTTCATAAGGTCGATGGCATCACCTGCTTTTCCGTTTAGCATTGGCGCCAGCATCACATGGCCAAATTTTCCGTCTTCATAAGTATCCCAATGACGGTAATTAAGATTATCAAAAATATAAACATTTGATTTTTGCAGATCCGGGTAATGATCTTTCCCCGTAACATTTTTTATCTTCACCTCATCACTGCTGATGATATATTTTCCATCGGGTGAAATTTTATCATTATTAAGCATACTGTCTGCGTTGCTTACCAGCATTGGTTCTCCGCCATTGACAGGAATGGCATAGGACTTTCTTGAACTTTTATTTTCTGCTGCATTGGGGGTTGAAACTGAGTACAAAACATATTTTCCATCTTTAGAAATACCCAAACCGTTAACCCTGCCTAGTTTCCATAATAATTCCGGTGTCATCCTGTTCTGTGCAAAGGAAGAAAAGGAGAGGAGTGCTGTTAAAAATAATAATAGTCTTTTCATTAATTAATGTTTATGAATTTGGAAATTGTGTAGGCAGAACAAAAGTTTGTCATTCTGATCCCGCCGATGGCGGGACAGGCTGCGGAAGAATCCTTTGAGATGCTTTCCCGAAATGATTGGGACAGGCTGTTCCTCAGCATGACAAAACAAACTTTTGTTCTGGCAACACACATGTACTATGAATTTTAAAACGCCCAATTATTAATTATCAATTACTAATTATTAATTCTTAATTATTTTCGGGTAATCAAAAACCAACTGGCAAAAAGTTTTTACACCCACATACAAATAACTGTCGTCTATCATAAAATCGGGTGTATGATGTGGCGGAGCATTTTTAGGATCGTTATTCCTTGGCATTCCACCTATGTAAAAAAAGAAGGCAGGCGCTTTTGTTCCATAATAACTAAAATCTTCGGCGCCGGTAACCCAATTCATTGTTCTTACATTTGCTTTACCTGCTGCTGTTTGCAAAGAAGGGATCATTTTTTCAACCAGCCCCGGTTCATTATAAGTAACTAGGGTCCTGGTATCAAAACTCACTTCTACAATGGCATTACTTGCTGCAGCAATATTTTCTGCAGTTTGTTTTATTCTTTTGTGAACATCTTCCTGCATTTTACTATCCAATGTTCTTATCGTTCCATCCATGATACATTCTTCCGGAATGATATTATTGCGGACACCGCCATGAATTTTTCCAACCGTTATTACTACAGGTGCGTTGGTAAGATCCATTTGCCTGCTCACTATATTTTGCAAACCCTCAATGATCTGTGCAGCAATGGTAATAGGGTCAATACTAAGCCAGGGCTGGGCGCCGTGAGAAGATTTACCTTTCACTTTTATTGAGAACCAATCTGCAGACGCCATAAATGCTCCTGTCTTATATTGAATATCACCGGCAGGGATCCAGGATTCGATGTGCATTCCAAATACCACATCTACTTTTGGATTTTCCATTACTCCTTCTTTTACCATTAAAGCAGCGCCTCCTTCTTCATTGCCGGGTGCACCTTCTTCGGCCGGCTGAAAGATGAATTTGATTGTGCCGGCAATATCTTTTTTCATTGACGATAAAACTTCGGCTACGCCTAACAGCATGGCCACATGAGCATCATGTCCGCAGGCATGCATCACCGGTACCTTCTGTCCCAGGTAGTCAGCGCTGTCTGTTGAGGCATAGGAAATGTTCACCCTTTCTTTAACAGGCAGCGCATCCATATCGGCCCGTAATGCCATGACAGGACCGGGTTTACCTCCTTTTAAAATTGCAATAACACCGGTTTTGGCTACACCTGATTGTATCTCTAAACCCAGGTTTTTTAAATGATCAATTATGTAAGCCGAAGTTTTAAATTCACGGTTACTTAGTTCAGGATTTTGATGCAGGTGTCTTCTCCACTCTACTAATTTAACCTGAATGGCAATTGCTTTAGCTGCAATTACAGCCGACATATCCTGTGCAGTTATTTGGTTGGTAAAAAAAAGTAAAACAATTGCTACTATCCACTTTATCTTTTTCATGCTGATCAGTTTGTTTAATTATGAAAGACCTGTTATTCTATTTATACTCACCAAAAACTTTGCGTAGTTCATCTGCTATCTCGCCGAGTGTGCAATTATTTTCAACGGCTTCAACAATCGAAGGCATAAGGTTTTCAGTACCACAGGCTTTATCATTGATCTGTTGAAGCGATGCGGCCACTTTGCCCTGGTCTCTTTTTGCCTTTAACTGGTGTAGCTTATCTGTTTGTATTTTTTGAATGCTTTCATCAATTTTTAATACAGGAATTGAAGTTTTTTCATCTGCCTGGAATTTATTTACGCCCACAATTATTTTCTCACCATTCTCAATTTGCCGTTGATATTCATAAGCACTTTTTGCGATCTCGTTTTGGATAAAACCCTGCTCAATCGCAGCAACGCTTCCACCCATGGTATCAATTTTTTCTATTAATTTTAAAGCAGCAGCTTCAATTTCATCAGTCAATGCTTCTACAAAATAACTACCTGCCAGCGGATCCACGGTATCGGGTACACCGCTTTCAAAAGCTACGATCTGCTGTGTACGAAGGGCAATACCGGCTGCTTCCTCGGTTGGTAAAGTTAACGCTTCATCATAGCCGTTAGTGTGTAAGGATTGAGTGCCACCCAATACAGCAGATAAAGTTTGAATAGTAACCCTTGCAATATTATTGACCGGTTGTTGTGCGGTTAATGTGCTGCCCCCCGTTTGTGTATGAAAACGAAGCATCATGGCTTTTGGGTCAGTGGCACCCATATCTTTCATCATTACCGCCCACATTCGCCTGGCTGCCCTGAATTTGGCCGCTTCTTCAAACAGGTTATTATGCGCATTAAAAAAGAAAGATAATCGTTTGCCAAAAATATTAATATCCAGCCCTTTTTCAAGGGCGGCTTTTACATAGGCTTTCCCGTTGCTTAAAGTAAACGCAATTTCCTGCACTGCCGTACTCCCTGCCTCACGTATATGGTAACCCGAAATTGAAATAGTATTCCATTTCGGCAGTTCCCTGGCACACCATTCAAAAATATCGGTAATGATACGCATGGAAGCCTTGGGAGGATAGATATAGGTTCCCCTTGCTGCATATTCTTTTAAGATATCATTTTGTATGGTGCCGGTTAATTTTTTAAGATCAGCTCCCTGTTTTTTTGCCAACGCAACATAGAACGCCAGTAAAATAAAACCACTGGCATTGATCGTCATCGAACTCGACACTTCATCCAGTTTTATGCCACTGAATAATATCTCCATGTCTTCCAGGCTGTCAATAGCTACACCAACCTTACCCACTTCTCCATCTGCCAACGGGTGGTCACTATCGTAACCTATCTGCGTAGGCAAATCAAATGCAACACTTAAACCACTAACGCCCTGGCTTAATAAAAAATGATATCGTTTATTACTTTCCTCTGCCGTAGAAAATCCTGCATACTGTCGCATGGTCCAAAGTTTCCCCCTGTACATATCCGTCTGAACTCCCCGGGTAAAAGGAAACTCTCCGGGCAATTCATTTCTGTTAACCGGCTGATCATATAATTCTTTAATTTCAATTCCCGAATCAGTATGGATCTTTTTTGGCATGTAAAAGAATTTATTAATTAAAGCACTTTCTTTGCTTCAAACTGAAGAGCGCTTAATACTACTGCACTTAATTCGGCATTAGTTGTTGAAACATATTCCATGATCCTCTTGCTAAGTTCAATGGCATTTGATTGAGGCGGTAAAGTAGCAGCGATCTGGTTGATGATAAAAATGTTTTGATCTTTAAGATTACCAATCGCTTTCCACATTTCTGGACTAATATAGATCTGCTGACTTACATTATAATCAAACTCTGTTCTTAAGGTATCCAGCAGAGTTAATTGAAGGTCAACTACTGTTGCTCCTGCGGAAGAAGTTCGGGCAACCAGGTTTTTTAAACCCGATCTGTCGGCATATAC
>JAYVUE010000198.1:0-5446 GCA_043788195.1 Chitinophagaceae bacterium | reverse complement strand
ACAAAACTTTGCAACTTGCCATTATAGCCTACTACAAATCTTACTTTTACATTAACTGATTCGCCTTCTTCCATTTCTTTTGGATTATGTAGGTTCCTTTCCAGAAATTTTTTCAATGCATCCCAACCTCCCGGATAGCTTGGCATAACATCGGCATTATACATTGGCGTTATCTTATCAACCACAGGTACCACGGTTTGATTATTTTCACCTGATCCGGTAATTACAGCAACAACAATAGAAGGGCCGCCTGGAATTATTGTATTATCTGTATTGCTGCCAATTGCCTGCTTATCAATATTCACCAGTTGATCAGATGAATCTTTTACGCCTACAAATCTGATCTTACTGAGTAATTTAGCAGTAGTTGAAACGGATTGCTTAACAGTTTTTGTTGCTGGCTTTACTTCTGGTATTATTATTTTGGCTTTTGTTATCTCAGCCAATTTTATTTCACCAAAAATATATGGTTTGGAAACTATAACATCTCTTTTGGGTAAAAAAGTTAACGCCGATATTACTGCTGCAAAGCATAACACGATACCTACAGCTTTACTCATTCGCTGATCATAATATTTACGCAGGTTATAGGCACCATACAATTTGTTCCTGTTTTCAAAAATGATGTCGAGGACATCGCTTTTTAATAATAATTCCTTGTTCATAAAATTTGGTTTTGATCCCGCTTTTAGCAGGAGGTTAAAAACAATCTCAAAACCGGCGCCGTTCTGTTAATGAGATGCGGGGTGCTGGGGAAATCCATAAATAAAAGAGCTGTTAGCCGTTAGCTATTAGCTGTTAACAAAATGTATAGTAAAATAACTGTTGGCCATTTGCAGAAACTTGTAGCTAAATGCTGGTGCTAATGTCTAAAAGCTAATAGCTAACAGCTTATATTTGCACCATGGCCAAACCATCCATACCACAAGGCACAAGAGATTTTTCTGCAGATATTGTACGGAAACGGAATTTCATTTTCAGCACCATAAAAAATGTTTTTGAGATCTATAGTTTTGAACCATTGGAAACACCGGCGATGGAGAATTTAGATACCCTGATGGGGAAGTATGGAGAGGAAGGCGATAAGTTGATCTTTAAAATACTCAATAATGGACTTAATAATGAAAAAAATATTGAAAAATCAAAAGCAGGTTTTCAAAAAATTATGGAAGGTAAAAGCAGTTCCGACATTACTGAAAGGGCGTTGAAGTATGACCTTACGATTCCCTTTGCACGTTATGTGGCTATGAATTATACACAACTAACTTTTCCATTGAGGCGATACCAGGTACAACCTGTTTGGCGTGCCGATCGTCCGCAAAAGGGCCGCTATCGTGAGTTTACACAATGCGATGCCGATGTTGTAGGTAGTACTTCCCTGCTTAATGAAGTAGAATTGGCCAATATTTACCATGAAGTTTTTGTAGCCTTAAAAATTAAGAATTATGAATTAAGAATTAATAGCCGAAGAGTACTGTTTGGTTTAGCTAACTTATGTGGCGGTGCGGATAAGATGATGGATATTACTATTGCGATAGACAAATTGGATAAAATAGGTCTGGAAAAAGTTAAGGAAGAACTCTCTCAACGTGGATTAAATGAAGAACAAATAAGTACAATAGAAAATTATTTATCGATCAAAGGAAGCAATGAAGAAATATTAGTACAGATCGGATCTTTGCTGGGTTCCATAGAATCTGCCAAAGAAGGAATTGCAGAATTGGAATTTATCAATCATCATGCAAAAAATATCAACCTTGTCATAGATCTCACTTTAGCCCGCGGATTGAATTATTATACAGGTGTAATTTTTGAAGCTAAAGCCCCGGCAGAAATAAATATGGGCAGCATCGGCGGTGGTGGCCGCTACGACGATCTCACTGGTTTATTCGGCGTACCCAATATTCCCGGCGTCGGTATCAGCTTTGGCGTGGATAGAATTTATGATGTTATGGAAGAGCTGAATTTATTTCCGGATAATTTACAGGTAAGTACAAAAGCACTTTTCTTTAACATGGGAGAAAAAGAGAGCGATCATGCCTTTGGTATAATGCAGCAATTACGCGGAAATGGAATTGCCTGCGAGTTATATCACGAAACATCCAAAATAGATAAGCAATTCAAATATGCTGAAAAGAAAAAAATTCCTTATGTTATAATTATTGGCAGCAAAGAAATAGAAGATGGTAACTGCCAGGTCAAGAATTTATCTACCGGCGAACAGCAGATGATACCGGACAAAAATATTATTTCTTTTTTTAACAATTTATAAAGGTTACTAATCATAATTTAAAGTATTAATAAAAAATATTTTTATGCACCCACTTTTTCGTATAAACACAGTACTTGCTTTCGCCTTTGTTTTGTTACTGGCATCTTGCAACAAAACCAATAAGCAGGGAAAACTGGTTCCCTCAGATGCTGCCTTTGTTTTACACATCAACGGGCAGTCATTAAATGAAAAACTTCCCTGGGATGAAATAAAGAAAAATGAATTATTTAAAAAAATAAATGCAGATACTACTTTCCCTGCTTTTGCAAAAAAAGTATTGGATAATCCCGATAACAGTGGTGTGGATATCAGATCCGATCTTATCCTTTTTGCACAAAAAGATTCTGCCGGTGGCATAGTCGCTTTTGAAGGAACACTAAAAGATGCCGGAAAATTCAGGCTCTTTAACCTCGATGCTTCCAAAGGCGGATCTGAAAGTGAAAAAGATGGTATTCATTTTATCAGTAAAGCGCCGGTATGTGTGGGCTGGAACAAAGAAAAATTTGTTTACTTGTTTGATGCCCCACAAATGAATAAACATACTACTACCAGCTATACTGATGATACAACTGTAACAACCGTAAAAAACCGTGATATACTTGCAGCCTGCAAAGCAATATTTGATCTGAAAGAAAATAATTCCCTTGGTAATGACGAAAAATTTACATCATTAATGAATAAAAATGGTGATGCTCATCTTTGGGTAAATACAGAACAAATATATAAAGGCATGGCCGGCGAAGGCGAACTGAGTATGTTGAAAATGGATAAGTTGTATGAAGGTAATATTATGACTGCCACTGCAAATTTTGAGAATGGAAAAATAAATGTTGATTATACAACCTATGTAGGTAAGGATCTGAAAGCCATTTTTAAAAAATACAGTGGTGGAAATATTGACGATGATATGTTGAAACGCATTCCTTCAAAAGATGTGGCAGTTGCAATGGCCCTGCATTTTAAACCAGAGGGCATCAAAGAATTGATCAACCTTACAGGTATGGAAGGGATGGTCAATATTGGCTTGGTTTTTATGGGTTTCAGCCTTGATGATTTTATTAAAGCAAATAAAGGGGATATTTCGTTTGCTTTAACAGACATCAGGTCAAAAAAAGATTCAACGGTTTACAAAGGCATGGATGGAAAAGACAAGGTATACAATAACATGAGTTACGAACCAGATTTTATGTTTGCTGCTGCTATCGGCGATAAAGATGCTTTTAATTTATTAATAAAAGCAGGAAAAAGATTGAGTAAAGATAAAATGGATAACGGCGATTCAACAATAACCTATAATACCAGTGGTAAATATTTTGCCATTGGTAATTCAAAAGATAATATTACAAAATACCTGGCGGGCAATAACAACAATAACCCCGATTTTATCAGCCATTTAAGCGGTAAGCCTTTTGGTGGGTATATTAACCTGCAATACATTATGAAAGCAATGGTAATGCAGATCACTAAAGACAGTAATGAAAAAATAATTTATGATGCCTCTTTAAAAATGTGGGATAATATTTACATTAAAGGCGGACAATATGATGATGGTGGAATTAACTATTCTTTTGAAATAAATATGCTTGATAAAAATACAAATAGTTTAAAACAACTGAACCAGTACCTTGGCCTTGTAGGAAATATAATGGAAGAACAAAAGAAAGAAGAAGCACATAATTACAGGGAGATGAAAGAATTGTATGACAAAAAGATAAAAGTACCACCGCCTCCTCACGTGATTAAGAAGAAGAAAAAAAATAAATAATAGCAGGCGAAAAGACATAAACTATTAACTCAAACTTAATATTGCCTTTTTGGTTTACCATATTACCGGCAAAACTTGCCTTTTAATTTGATACTTTCATGCAAATACTACTTCAGCAGGTTGTACCGGTTTTTATTGAAGAAGAAAAGATTTCCGGCTCACAGCTATGGAACAGTAGATTTGTTTTTAACAAGGGCGAACGAGTTCAGATAATTGCACCCAGTGGAACCGGTAAAACCTCATTGATCCATTTCCTTTATGGCATGCGTAAAGATTATAGTGGCAAAATTTTATATAATGATACCGACATAGCCCATTTTGATACTGAAAAATTTTCTGTTTACCGCCGGCAGCATATCAGTATTGTTTTCCAGGATATGCGATTATTTACAAGCCAAACCGTTTTACAAAACCTTGAAATAAAAAGACAGCTCAACCCATGGCATAATGAAAATAAAATTGAAGCCATGGCTAAAAAACTGGGCATTGAAAATAAATTAAATAAATTATGTAGTACCTGCAGCTATGGCGAGCAGCAACGAATTGCGATAATCCGTTCTCTTCAACAACCCTTTGACTTTTTATTATTGGATGAACCCTTTAGTCATTTGGATGATAATAACCGCAAAAAAGCAATGGAACTAATGGAAGAAGAAACATTGTCCAGAAAAGCTGCGATCATTTTAGCCGATCTTAAACCAATAGAATTTTACCCGGCTACAAGGACCATAAATCTTTGATATTGGTATAAAATATGAAATTGTCGTTTAAACATATTGCCCCGTTTTTAAGTACCGGCCAAAATAAAGTATCCCGATGGCTTAGTTATTTTGGGTTGGGTATTGGCGTGTTATTATTATTGAGTTCAATTCAGATGTATATTAATATTAACCAGTTATTGAAAAATAAAAATCCTAAAAAAGATGGTTATGATTATATTTCTGTTACCAAAACCATTACTAATGAAAACATGGCCCGTGACCATAGTTTTAGTGAAGCCGATATTGATGAATTAAAAAAACAACCTGGTATAGATGATGCATCACCATTGTTGGCAAATAAATTTTTAGTAAAAGCAACAGGTGGCAGCAGGATACCTTTTTCTGCAGATATGTTCCTGGAAGCCATTAATGAAAAATTTATTGATACTGTTCCAAAAAATTTTACATGGAAAGAAGGGCAGGCAGTGATCCCTTTTATCATTTCATCAGATTATCTTGAGTTATACAATACAGTATTTGCCCCAAGCCGCGGTTTGCCTCAAATATCCGAAAGTAGTATTACTGCTATCATTATTCAACTGGAATGTTTTGGAATAAATGGAACACAAACTTTTGGCGGAAACGTTGTAGCCTTAAGCGACCGCATCAACTCAGTACTGGTACCACAATCATTTTTAGTATGGGCCA
>JAYVUE010000197.1:0-3218 GCA_043788195.1 Chitinophagaceae bacterium | reverse complement strand
CGCAATAATTTTATTGAACTATAAAATGCCTATTAAAGCACAAAATTCATTTATGGCCATAAAATCTTTCGTTAAATTATTCGAAACTTGTAAACTTGTTCCCGCAAATCCCGGTTTTTATCGGGATTTTTTATTTTACCTTCACGCTGCATGAAACAACTTTCTACCCTAAATAAATATTTTTGGAAATACCGATGGCATTTTTTATTGGGAATTGTATTTGTGGTACTCACCAATTATTTTCGTATCCTGTCACCTCAAATAACAGGCTATATTGTTAATACAGTTGTTAATTCTATAAAAGTTCCGGGAAACAGTTCCCCGGCTGTAGATATAGATCCGGGTCATAAAAAATATGACCTCCTGGTTAGGACAGTTATTGATCAATTTGATCAGCACCCAGCCAACAAAATATTATTTGCAGGACTTACTTTACTGATACTGGCTGTCATCAGTGGTTTTTTTATGTTCCTCATGCGGCAAACTATTATTGTAATGAGCAGGCATATTGAATACAACCAGAAGAACGAGATCTTTGCTCATTATCAAAAACTGGATACCAATTTCTATAAAACACATAGTACCGGCGACCTGATGAACAGGATATCCGAAGACGTAAGCAGGGTAAGGATGTACACCGGCCCTGCGATCATGTATTTTATTAACCTGGCCGCCATCATAGGATTCAGTATTTTTTTTATGATGAAGGCAAGCCCTAAACTCACCATTGTTGCTTTATCGCCATTACCGGTGCTTGCCATTACTATTTATCTGGTAAACACCATCATCAATAAAAAAAGTGAACGTATCCAGTCTTTGCTGAGCAGTTTAACCACTAATGCCCAGGAATCTTATTCCGGCATCCGTGTAATAAAATCATTTGTACAGGAAACAGCCATGTTAGATTTTTTTAAAAAGAATAGTGAAGCCTATCGCGATAATGCATTAAGCCTGGCAAAAACAGAAGCAATTTATTTCCCCAGTATGGGCCTGATGATCGGGTTAAGTACATTAATAACAATAATGGTTGGAAGTCTGGATGTTGTTAATCATGTTGAAGGAGCCAGTGTGGGAAAGATTGCCGAGTTTGTAATGTACATTCAGCTATTAACCTTTCCGGTTAGTGCAATCGGGTGGACAGCCAGTATGACGCAAAGAGCAGCGGCTTCTCAAAAAAGAATAAATGAGTTCTTACATACTGTGCCTTCTATAAAAAATGAAAACCCGATGCCAGATCCTGTTTTGCAGGGAAATATTTCATTTAACAATGTTGATTTCATTTATCCCCATACCGGGATTCATGCATTAAAAGATTTTTCATTGGAGGTAAAAGCCGGAGAAAAAATTGCAGTAGTAGGGAGAACAGGTTCGGGAAAATCTACTATTGCTCAATTGCTGCTGCACATGTATACGCCAGGTAAAGGGCTGATCAGTTTTGATGGAATTCCAATAAATAAAATTGATATCAGCAGCCTTCGATCTCAGATCAGTTATGTACCTCAGGATGTTTTTTTATTCAGCGAAACGGTTAGCAATAATATACAATTTGGTATGGAGGCCGTATCACCTGATATTATTAATAAAGCTGCAAGACAAGCAGGTGTTCACTCAGAAATTGAAAAATTTAAACAGGGGTATGATACAATGATCGGTGAGAGGGGGGTAACACTTAGCGGAGGTCAAAAACAACGCATTTCTATTGCAAGGGCATTGATAAAAGATCCCGCTTTGGTGATCTTCGACGATTGCCTTAGTGCAGTAGATGCCAGAACTGAAAAAGAGATCATCAGTAATTTATATGAGTACCTGGATAATAAAACAGCAATAATCATTACCCACAGAATTTTCTCACTATTTGATTTCGACAAAATAATTGTACTTGATGATGGAAAGATCGTTGAACAGGGAACACATAAACAATTATTGGAAAAGAACGGCTATTACGCAGATATGTATGCAAGGCAACAGGAACAGGATCAGCAAAATTAGTTTTACCCCGACAGCGGTTATAAACCCTGTCGGCGGTTTAAAGTCACTTGGGTGGTTTAAAGTCCTGTCAGCGGTTGTCGCTGACCCAAACAGCGGTTCCATAATAACCTGATTAAATCTTCGGAATATATCCTGTCAAATAAAAACATGTTATATTTTGTGAATTCAAAAACAATTTTATCTTTGCTCATTCCGACTAATCGGTACAAATCGTTAAAAACTAAAAATTTATAATTGTGGCTTACGAAAACAACGACAAAAAAATGGAAAGCGTTTATAGCAAACGCATCAGGGCCGGAAAAAGAAGGACTTACTTTTTTGATGTAAGAGAAACCCGTGGCAATGATTTTTACTTAACAATCACTGAAAGCCGTAAACGCTTTGATTCTGATGGTTACGACAGGCATAAGATATTCCTGTATAAAGAAGATTTCAATAAATTCATTAAGGGGTTGGGCGAAGCAATAGATTATGTAAAAACAGAATTAATGCCTGATTTTGATTTTGATGCCTTTAACCATGATACTCCTTACGAGGGTGATGATACCCAAGGCCATACAACCGAATCAGTAACAGTTGATACTGAAACAGCAATTGTAGCAGAAGAAAAAACAGAAGTAAATGAAGTTGAAACGTCAGTTCCGGAGGTAAAGGATACAGAAACAACAAATACAGAAACAACAAATACAGAAACAATTACTCCCGTTGATAACGGCAGTACTGAGGAAGTAGATAAGTGGTAATCAAAACCAAACCTAATTGCAAAAGATCCTCCTTAATTGGAGGATTTTTTATTTTAGCGACTATATTTCATTACAATTTTCTACTTCACACTTATCTCTATATTTAACTTAAACGATATATTATTTTCAGAAAACTAGAAGCTGTCATCCAAAATTATTATAAAAAAATAATTTGTGGTTTGATAGGGATACTTTTAATAACAATGCAGAATTATTCAATACGATTTTGCAAACCTGAAAATCTTTATTTATTGAATGGCATCAATTCACTTTATTTGTTAAGCTTAATTAATTGTCCAAAAGAGTAGAATGTAAAGCAATTGATTTCCTTAATTGGTTTTGATCAAACCTGGTATTTGATGGAATGACCTGTTTTTGTTGGTAAGGATTGGGGATATACATAAACCCTATCTCTAAGGATAAAGCATTGGGTATTTTTATTATTTTATTTAAGTCGGGTACCAGGCAAGGCATATTGTCTTTTGG
>JAYVUE010000196.1:0-3999 GCA_043788195.1 Chitinophagaceae bacterium | reverse complement strand
ATAAATAACTGCCTGTTTACTCAGTCCTTTCGCATATGCTGTACGGATATAATCCTGGTTCAAAATGTCTAACATAGCACTCCTGGTTAATTGAGTAATTATAGCCAGGGGCCGAATACCCAATGTAAATGCAGGAAGTATTAAATTTTTTAAAGTAAGGTATTTTTCACCTGTCACTTCATCAATATCAAACCAGCTTCCGGTTAAATTTAATCCTGTATAAGCATGTAATACAATTCCGAATAAATAAGCGATGATTATGGCCATAAAAAAAGAGGGTGCCGAAATGCCCGCAATACTTGCAAATAACGCAGAGGAATCCATCCAGGTACCTTTTTTTATGGCAGCAATGATCCCTAACATTATGCCTATAATTGTTGCAAAAAACATTGCTGCAATAGCTAATAATAATGTCCCTGGCAGGGCTTCCATTAACAACTGCCCTACTTCTTTTTTAGTTTGATAACTGTATCGTAAATACGGAAATTTGATACCAATTTTTGTATTTCCTCCAATGAAATAGCCTTTTAAATTTTTCTTTTTAATATCATCTGCAGAATGAATACAGATAGGTGATACATCATCCAGGTAAAGAATAAATTGTTTCCATTTAGGCTGATCCAGGTACAGGTCTTTGCGGATATTCTCCATTGTTTTTTTATCACCGGCCTGCCCAATGATCATCCTTGCCGGATCACCAAATCCCTGGAACATAACGAAGACCAGTGATACAACGCCGAGTAACACCAGAATGGAATAGAATAATTTTTTGAAGATGTATTTCAAATTAATTAAGAATTAATAATCAATAATCAAGAATTGAGATAGCACCCTCTTTTATAATTCCTAATTTTTAACTGCTTTATAAATGTCTGCTGCACTCCATTTACCTTGAACTATTGGGCCTTTCATTAAATATAATACAACATTATTTCTTGCGGCTGTTTTAATGGCTACCCCGTCGCAGGTGAAAATTTTAATTCCAAAATTCATTGAATTTGAGCCGTGATTAAAATAAGTATCTGCTTCTTTAGGAATAGAACTTACTATGTAACAAGGCTTGCTGCCTTTAAAGATTTTATAAAAATCGGTTACCCAGGGAATATTTTTTGTATTTGGTATTCCCATTACAAATAATAAATAATATTCAGCCGGTTGCGATAAAATAGCTTCAGTTGTATCTGTTCCGCTTTCTGTTATAAAAGTAAAATCATTGATCAATGGGATATTATTCTTTCCCTTTTCAATTAACTTTTGTTTACGGTCAACATAGGCCCATGAACTGTCAGGCAAACCATCCACTGTGAATTCCTTTTTTGTTCCTTCTTTTTCATAAATAAAACTATATACAAATTTATCCTGAACCGCGTCTTTCGGCATCTTCCTTAATTCAAGAATATTATTTCCAATTTTAAAGGGTAAACAATCTTTTATTGGCAAATGCCCCAAAACATAATATTGTAAAAAGGATATGCCCAGTATTACTATCAAAATTAATGACAGGGATATTATTTCTTTTTTAAACAATGGTAGTATATATTTTCTGCCAATGATAATTATAAAGATGAGTAATACTAATACAAGGTCTTTTGTAAATGTTTGAACCGGTGTCAATGGGATACAATCTCCAAAACAACCGCAAGCCCTTATTTTGCCAGTGAACAAAACAAAGGCAGTAAGGAAGGTGAAGAATAAAGTGAGTAATAATAACAACCAGCTGGTAATATTTTTTTTCCAGCCAATAAGCAGGGCAAAACCCAATATCACTTCCAATGTTATCATAAATACAGAGAATAAAAGTGAATGTGCATACAACCACATCATCACTCCTTTCATAAACCCATCGTTGGCCCATACTTCAAAAAATTCCTGCATTTTGTACGATAGACCTAATGGATCAATGGCTTTAACAAGGCCGGAAAAAATGAATAAAGCACCAACTAAAAATCGTGCAATGTTTACTGTTAGTTTCATTTATAAAAGTAATTTAAACCTAATACCGGATCCAGGAAAGAGTTCAACAATTGAGATACTTTATCAATTGACAATTGTTTATGTTTCTCAGCTATGTACTTTTTCATCGATCAGTATTAATCCAAAAGCAGCATAATTAATAATATCATAATAGTTGGCATCAATACCTTCGCTTATTAAGGTTTTGCCTTTATTTTGAAGTATCTGTTTGATACGTAAAATTTTTGCCAGAATCAGGTCAACAAAACTTTCCTGGCTCATCTCACGCCATGCTTCACCATAATCATGATTTTTATTCAGCATTAATTTTTTGGCAATTGCTATTTTCTCATTGTATAAATGTGCTACTGTTTCATAGTCCAGGTCTTCCAATTCATCGTCATTAATATCCAGTTGTATAAGGCCTATTATTCCATAATTAAGGATACCAGCAAATTCACTGATCGTATCATCATCTATTTTTCGGGTACCTTTCTCCTGTATCGTCCGGATACGTTTTGCCTTAATATAGATCTGGTCGGCAACTGAAATGGTTCTGTATACACGCCAGGAAGTACCATAATCTTTTGTTTTTTGTAAAAACACTTCTTTGCAGGATTGAATGATCGTATCGTATTGTTGGTCAGTATTCATTTGTTATTCCCTTGGTTTGACCCAAAATGTTTTTATTAACTTAGTGGTATTATAACTCAAAAATAATTGAAATCAACTTATGTATAGCATAAACTGTAAAGGAAAACTTTTAACCTTTCAGGATCCCCTGGTTATGGGCATTATTAATGCCACACCTGATTCTTTTTATAAAGGTCACTTGCAATACGGAGTCGAAGGAATAGTGACTTTGGCTGGCAAAATGATTGGTGAAGGTGCTGCTATTTTAGATATTGGCGGTCAAAGTACAAGGCCAGGAAGTCAGCGTATTGCTGTTGATGAAGAATTAAACAGGGTAATTCCGGTTGTAGAAGCCATTCATTGTAGGTACCCTGATATGATCCTTTCAATTGATACCTATTGCAGTATAGTTGCCAGGTCTGCTGTTGAAGCAGGCGCATCCATTGTCAATGATATCAGTGGCGGAAATATGGATTTGAACATGATTGGTACAGTTGCAAATTTGCAGGTTCCATATATCTGCATGCACATGCAAGGCACCCCTGGTGTAATGCAAAATAAGCCTACCTACTCAGATGTTGTAAAGGAAGTACTTGATTATTTTATTGCTAAAATTAACGAGTGTAAGAACTCAGGCATTGTTGATGTAATTATTGATCCCGGATTTGGTTTTGGGAAATCAATAAGTCATAGTTTTCAACTATTGAAACATCTTTCAGTTTTATCGATAACTGGGAAACCAATTTTAGCCGGACTGTCAAGAAAAAGCACCATTTATAAAACTTTAGGTATAACCGCTGAACAGGCATTAAACGGAACCAGTATTTTAAACACAATGGCATTGATGAATGGTGCATCACTACTCAGGGTACACGATGTAAAAGAAGCTAAAGAGGCAATAACCCTTTTTGCTGAATACAAAAAACAACCAAGCCTATAACAAACTATATTTTCGTATTCTATACTTAAAATGAGACCAGGTATTTATAAGCATAAAATCCTCATTTAACTTTAATGTCTTTGCAATAAATTTTGAAATATTTTATCCCCATGGCTCTCCCATCCCGTTGTTCATCTTCCTCATATTGAGGAATTTTCAATTTATATTTTAAGTTCTCTTTTCAATTTTAATATTTGTTATAGCCTGCATTTTTGAACTGTGTCATGGTCATTTTTTTATCGCCACTGAAGTAATAAAATACTCAAAAAAAAGTCTCCCGGTTTACCCCGGGAGACTTTTTAAATTATTAGACTTTAGTATTAATCAACTACAGCCCTGCATACTATGATACGGCTTCCGTTAAGGTCTCCGATTTCAACCCAGAAAACACCTTTTCCATAACGTGTCAGGTCTATGTCCATTCTTGCATAAGGTGCTACAATAGTGAAGAACTGGGTTAGTACCCTGGTGCC
>JAYVUE010000195.1:0-3478 GCA_043788195.1 Chitinophagaceae bacterium | reverse complement strand
AAATCAACCCTGTCATCAGCTATATAGAAAAAGGTGGCTTTCCTGGCATCTGCCTGAAGTTCAACTTCAGCCATTTTCAGTTCAAGTTTAAGTTGCCTGGCCATCGCCCTACTCCTTATAAGCATCTGAGCCTCTCTTTTCTTACTCTCTAACATTTTTGACATGTCTACGTCAGTTGCACGTCTTAAGATTCTCTTGATTTCAGGACTTTTTTCGTCAACGTTATTTTTCTTTAACTGTATTCTTACTAATTCACCTGTAAGATTAACCATCCCTACATCAAATCCATTTACACCTTCAACTGCCACCATTTCACCCTTCTCATAATATTGTAAGGAGGTGTTTTTGAAAAAATCTTTCCTGCTGCCGTTATTAAATGAAATTTCAACGATCCTGCAATTACTTTCCGGATCTGCATAAGGTAGATTTGCAAGCCAGTCATATACGTTCATCCTGTTACAACCCCCACTGGCACAATGGCCATGACTTTGGCATCCACCAGGACTACTGCTAGTCCCACAACTTCCACAACCCATTTATATTTTTTTATCTGTGTTAATTAAATTCCTGCAGCTCTCTATTCGCTCAGTTTACCAAAATTACTGTTTTGTTGCTAATTATATGATATAGGCGGATGGTGAGGGCATGAAAGAGAAGCTTCGCATTTGCATTTCTTTCAATATGATAGCTTGCGTTATCCAGTTCATGGATAATGGCTTCCTGTTGTTCAAGGTTACACAATTTGTTTAATCTGATTGCGAAATCGGTAGTGGATTTGCTTTCAATGCGTGATGCTTCTTCAAATCCTAAAGCCTGTATCCTGATAGTATGGTGTAAGAGATGGGTAAAAAACTTCAGAAACTGCTTTTGCTTTTCCCGACCGATTTTACTTATTTCATCAATCCATTTAATCTGAGCCTGTGGTCCCGTTTTTAAAATACTGTTTAGCCAGTCCCGTAAAATAACCTCCCAATCATCTTCCACCTGTTGTAATAGACTTTCAGCCTCATGATAATTGCCATTACTGATTGCTGCAATATCCTGGGATTTCACTTCGGGAATACCTGCTTTAATTAAGGCAGTGGCAATATCCACAGTAAATAAACGGGGTATTCTGATAAGTTGTGTACGAGAAATAATTGTAGGCAATATCAATGACTGATTCTCGGCGACAAGAATAAATAATGTATCAGGAGGAGGTTCTTCAAGAAGCTTTAATAATTTATTTCCTTCATTTCCTAATAATTCCGGCATCCAGATTATGAGGATTTTATATTGGCTTTCAAAACTCTTAAAGCTGATTTTTCTTAAGATGTCCTCACATTCTCTTGCGGTAATATTTCCCTGTTTATTTTCAGCACCAATAAACTGTAACCAGTCATAATTATTTCCATAGGGCTGTTGCTCAACAAACTGGCGCCATTCTTTTATATAGTCCGTACTTATTGGTTTCTCTCCTGCTTTCTTTGTAATTACGGGGTAAGTAAAGTGAATATCGGGGTGTACTAGTTCGTTAGCTTTTTTGCAAGCGCTGCATATTCCACAGGAATCAGTAAGTATTGAAGGATTTGCCGGAATATCAAATAAGGGGGAGGAATTACCTGCCTGGTTACCATTTACTTTCTCACAAGTTATATATTGAGCAAAGGCCAGCGCCAATGGTAAACCACCTGTTCCTTCTGATGCAAGAAATAAGAGTGCATGGCTTAGCCTGTTTTCAGACACCATTTGCACAAGCTTTGATTTGACTTCCTGTTGACCTATTACTTTGCTGAATTGCATACTTGCAAAGTAATTAAAATGGAATGATTATAACAGGTCAACAATTTCATGACTTAATGGGGAAACCGCGCTTTCGAACTTTTTAATTAAATGTCCCTTCTCATCTATAAGAAATTTATTGAAGTTCCATTTGATTACGGCATCCAAAACGCCATTTTTCTCTTTGCTGGTTAGCCATTTATATATTGGAGCGGTTTGGGGACCTTTTACTGTTATTTTTTCTGTGATTGGAAAAGTAACTCCGTAATTTTTCTTGCAAAAAGAATCAATTTGATGGTTTGATCCAGGTTCCTGTCCGCCAAAATCGTTTGTTGGAAATCCGATAATTACCAGGTTATTTTTATGATGTTCATATAATTCTTCAAGTTCAGCGTATTGGGGAGTAAATCCACATTCAGAAGCAGTATTTACTATTAATATTTTTTTTCCTTTAAAGGATGAAAAGTCAATAGGTTGCCCTGTAACAGAGGTCACTTTAAAATAGTAAATATCATTTGTTTGCATACCCATGTTTTTTTTCTCCGAACTAATATTTTTTGAGGAGAAGGAAATGGTTAATAATAGTAGAAGAAGCTTTATCATAATTATGGTTTTTCATAACAGCCAAGGTCGGGTATTCCTGTTCTCAGGTGATTGTCAAGATCGTTCAGATAACTGGTCATAATACCCTGGTTAATTACAGGTGAGGTGTGATTATTTACCCTGAAATCATAATAAGAATCTGAAACATCTATACTGTCAAAAACAGGATCTTCATTCCTGATTACTGATAATAAAGTAGCTTCAGGAGGATCACTTACACCTTTATACAAACAATGATCCAGAATGAGGGTAAATGGCAGGCTTCCCTCTCTTATCACATCCATTTCTGATTCTGGTGAGCCATTGTCTCCCCAAAAAATACAATTTGTAAATATTGCATTTAAAGGATTGGTCGTCTGTATGTTATTTATGAATGCAGTATTAGAAATTTCTGATACCGGCTTTTGGTGAAAAATAAAATTAGTAGAATAAGATGCCAGTGTACTGTTAGTAAAATTATAAATGCCACCTCCACCGATTTTTAAATTGGAGGCGCAGTTACTTATTAAAGTATTATCCGCATTAACTGTTGTATTTAAGGCAATTATTCCTCCATCTGCAGCATTGTCTATAATACACTGGTGGATTTCCAACTGTGGATTACTATTTAATGAAGGCCCACTAACCTTAATTGCCTGAAATGCATTTTTGAGATAAGCATAAGTAAACTTATTATTAGTACTGGAACCCCTTATATAAATCCCGGGCCATCCACCTGGTATGTCTTTATAATAATCATCTAACCTGTCTGACCTGAAAATTACCGGGGCATTTATATTGCCATTAATAATAAGTGTGCCGTCCACTAAAAAAGGAGCGGTGCCATGGACATACACTTTAGTGCCTGCATTAATATTCAGTATTGCTGTAGTATCAATACGAAGTGAGCCTTCAATAACATAGGGAAATGTATTATCCCATGTTACATTACCGGCTATAGTTGTATTTACCAGGAACCTTGCATTCTGTCCGTAAGCAAGAAGCTGAACATTTTCTGTATTCCCGTTGAATAGAATACTGATGCTATCATTTACAATAAAAGGAAGATGGTCAGTTGTTGGATTTACGGTTACTGTAACAAAAACATATATACTGTCATTAGAAGCTATTTCTA
>JAYVUE010000194.1:0-18317 GCA_043788195.1 Chitinophagaceae bacterium | reverse complement strand
GGCATTCGCCGCGGAGAAGGGCGACCGCTCGCTGGCGGCGAAGTCGAATGTGGTGCCGATTTCAGGAATGAAGTACTTAAAGACTATCGGATTGCCTGTGAAAGCCGTGAAACCAGCCTGCTTGGCCGAAAGGAAGTTTTAAACGGTAAAGCCAAGTTTGGCATATTTGGAGATGGTAAAGAAATTGCACAGGTTGCCATGGCAAAATTTTTTGAGCCAGGTGATTTCAGGGCAGGTTATTATCGGGATCAGACTTTTATGTTTGCGGCCGGACTTGCTACGATAGAGCAATTTTTTGCTCAATTATATGCTGATCCGGATATTTCACATGATCCCTTTAGTGCGGGCCGGCAAATGAATGCACATTTTGCTACTAAAATGGTTAATGAAACCGGAGATTGGCTAAATCTTTCAGAACAAAAAAATGTAAGCGCCGATATTGCACCAACCGCCGGACAAATGCCAAGGGCGCTTGGACTTGCTTTTGCTTCAAAAATATTCAGGAATGTAAATGCCCTTAAAGAGTTTAGCAATTTAAGTAAAAATGGAAATGAAGTTTGTTTTTGTACCATCGGGGACGCTTCTACCAGTGAGGGTCATTTTTGGGAAACGATCAATGCCGCAGGTGTATTACAGGTTCCATTGGCAGTATTTATCTGGGATGACGGGTATGGTATTTCTGTTCCAAAAAAATACCAAACTACAAAAGGTTCAATTTCTGAGGCATTAAAAGGATTGCAAAAAAATGACGATACCAATGGTTTGGAAATTTATAAATTAAAAGGGTGGGATTATGCAGGTATGTGTGAGATCCTTGAGCCTGCCATCCGTAAGATACGCGACACTCATACACCTGCCATATTTCATGTAGAAGAGATCACTCAGCCACAAGGCCATTCAACTTCGGGTAGCCACGAACGGTATAAAAATGCTGATCGCCTTTCCTGGGAAAAAGAATGGGATGGTTTAAAACAAATGAAAGAATGGATGATTGCAAATGCTCTTGCAGAAGAAAATGAACTTGATACGATTGCCGAAAATGCCACCATACTTGTAAAAGAAAGCAAACAAAAAGCCTGGGATAAATATGTGGCTCCAATTAAAGCACTTGTTACTAAAACGATAGAATTAGTAAATAGGGTTACCACTGCAGATCCTGTTGTTCAGCAGGTCATCAATAATTTACAAAACAATCGTGAACCCCTGCGCAGAGATATAATGAAAGCTATCGCAAGGGTATTGGATATCACCGCTAAGAATGCTGATGCAGATGAATTACAAAAATATTATTTGCAGTTAAAAGATGAATCGGCAAAACTCTACAATACCTTTTTGTACAATGAAGGCCCAGGATCGGCTTTACAGGTGCCGGTGATAAAACCTTTATTTGACAATGATTCAACTACCGTTAATGGTTATGAGGTATTGAATAAATATTTTGATGAATTATTTGCAACCAATAACAGGGTTGTAGCTTTTGGAGAAGACCTGGGTTATATCGGCGATGTGAACCAGGGATTTAGTGGCTTGCAAGAAAAGTATGGGGAGCAAAGAATATTTGATACCGGCATCCGTGAATTAACGATCATGGGGCAGGGAATTGGCCTGGCATTAAGAGGGTTAAGGCCAATTGCCGAAATACAATACCTCGATTATCTATTGTACGGGTTACAACCCCTCAGCGATGATGTTTGTACTACTCATTTTCGTACAGCAGGACAGCAAAGTTGTCCGCTGATAGTACGTACCCGTGGTCACCGGCTTGAAGGTATATGGCATAGTGGTTCACCAATGGGAATGATCATCAATGCGCTTCGTGGAATGTATGTTTGTGTTCCCCGAAACATGGTGCAGGCGGCAGGTATGTATAACACGCTGTTACAAAGCAATGACCCTGGCCTTGTTATTGAATGTTTGAACGGGTACCGGCTAAAAGAAAAATTACCTTCTAACTTAATGGCGTATACGGTACCGTTAGGCGTTCCTGAAATTGTAAAAGAAGGCGATGATATTACACTGGTAACCTATGGTTCTACTCTTCGTATTGTAATGGAAGCGGCAGCAACATTAGATCAAATGGGTATTAGTTGCGAAGTAATGGATGTACAAACATTATTACCATTTGACCTTCAACATAAAATTGTACAATCTTTACAAAAAACCAACCGGATTGCTTTTATTGATGAAGATGTACCGGGTGGCGCAGCGGCCTATATGTTCAATAAAGTAATGGAAGAACAGGGCGGTTATAAATACCTTGATGTATCCCCACGAACAATTACTGCCAAAGCTCACCGGCCTTCTTATGGAAGTGACGGGGACTATTTCAGCAAACCCAATACAGAGGACATAGTGGCGGTTGTTAAAGAAATGATGTCTGAGTAGCGGTAAGCAGACGTGTAAATTTGGAGAAATGCAGATTTTATCAGGCTGAGGCACGAAGCATCTCAACGATAATTCATAAGTATGAAACTACCTCTTTATCAAATAGACGCATTCACCGATAAACTTTTTGGTGGCAACCCTGCAGCTGTTATTCCCCTGGAACAATGGCTTGATGATGTATTGATGCAAAAAATTGCTTTGGAAAATAATCTTTCTGAAACCGTATTTTTTGTACCCTCATTAGATAAGTCAGCTGACTTTGAAATTAAATGGTTTACTCCTGAAGTGGAAATTAATTTATGCGGCCATGCTACCCTGGCCAGCGCTTATGTATTATTTAATATGTTGAATTTTGATAAACCGGAGATACGCTTCAGTTCTAAAAGCGGTATATTAAAAGTAACGAGGCAGGAAAACCTGATCTGTATGGATTTCCCTTCATGGAAACCTGAACGTTTGGATGAATATACAGCAGAATTATTATTGATATTGGGCGGCATAGAAATTGTAGGCGTTTACCATCACCGGGATCTATTGGTTGAATTGAATAATGAAGAGGCAGTTAAAAATTGTAAACCGGATTTTACATTGATGAAGAAACATTTTGATAAAATGATCATCACTGCTCCAGGAACATCCAAACGGTCAGACGTCACGTCAGAACATGTTGATTTCGTTTCCCGTTTTTTTGCACCCGGTGCCGGTATTGATGAAGATCCTGTTACCGGTTCCGCACACTCGCAATTAATTCCTTTCTGGAGTGAAAAATTAAATAAGTCCCATATGTATGCACTTCAATTATCCAAACGCGGAGGAGAGATATGGTGTGAGCAAAAAGGTGACAGGGTGTTGATGAAAGGAATGGCTGTTTTTTATATGAAGGGGGAGATAAGTATATAAAGTTGATGGAGTTGATAATGTTCACTCCTTTATCAACTTTATTAACTCTATCAACTACTTCAAGTTGTGATACACTTTCTGTACATCTTCATCCTGCTCTAAATGATCAACTAGCTTTAAAACATCGTTGGATTGTTCTTCATTTAATTCCATGGTGTTGGAGGGTATCCAGGTGTGTTCAGCACTGATCACTTCAATTTTCTTTTCTTCAAGGGCCTTGCTCATATTACCATATTCATTAAAAGGGGTGCGAACGATGATATTTCCTTCGGTATCTTCTCCAATTTCTTCCAATCCATGATCTATCAATTCAAGTTCAAGGTCATCAGCATTTAATCCACCCGGTTTTAATTTAAATTCACTCATATGTGTAAAACCAAATGATACACTGCCACTGGTACCCAATGTGCCCTGGCCTTTTGTAAAATGCATCCTTACGTTGGCAACGGTTCTTGTTGGATTGTCCGTAGCTGTTTCTATCAATACTGCAATACCATGTGGAGCATATCCTTCGTACATGATCTCTTCATAATTACTGGTATCCTTACCCATGGCCCTTTTAATGGCAGCTTCCACACGGTCTTTAGGCATACCACAGGCTCTTGCATTTGTATAACATCTTCTTAAAGCAGGATTATTATCGGGATCAGGCCCACTGGCTTTTACAGCAATAGCGATCTCCTTACCGATACGTGTAAAATTTTTTGCCATTTTATCCCAGCGGGCAAACATGCTGCTTTTTCTTACTTCAAATATTCTTCCCATTACAAACTCAATTTTATTTGTTGATCGGTTACTTTAGCTGCTGATACTTATTCGATGGAAAAAGTGTCATTACTAAAACTAAAATGAAATTCCCGGCTTGGCCTTCCTCTCCACAAAGAGAGGGATTGAGGGTGAGGTCGGGCTGCAAATTTAAGGGAAATCATTTTTTAGAAATAAAGAAAGCGATACCTGTTTCCAGATACCGCTTTTTAAACTCAAATCACCCAACCTGCCTGCCGTTAGGCAAGCTAAAAACTAAATCCAACTAAAACCTTTATTATCCTGATATTACCTCTATAGAATATTATGCCATAGTTTTTTATTTACTGTAAGAATTTGTTAAAGGGAATTGCGTTCACCAATGCTTAACAAAATGAACCCTTATAAAAAACATTTTTTACGGCTGAACAATTGTGTAAGTTTGTCTGCAAATTGTTTTTTATGGAACACAAAGCTGTTTATTATAAAGATTACCTGCAATTAGAAAAGATAACGGGTGCACAGGAACCCGAAAGTTTTAAAACCGGCAAAACTCCGGCACACGATGAAATGCTTTTTATTATAATTCACCAGTCTTATGAATTATGGTTTAAACAGGTTTTGTTTGAAGTGGGTTCTGTGATCGAAATAATGAACAAACCGTTTCTAAATGATAATTCTCCTGAATTGCAAACCATCGTGCATAGGTTAAAACGGGTGGTAACAATTTTAAAAGTTCTGGTGCAGCAGATCGATATCATGGAAACAATGACGCCGATGGATTTCCTCGATTTCAGGGATATGCTTCGCCCTGCATCTGGTTTTCAGAGCTATCAGTTTAAAGTGATCGAAGCCAAATTAGGATTACAATTTGAGCAGCGACATGGGCAGCATTATTATACTTCGCAATTAAAAGAATCAGAAATTGAAATAATTAAAGAGGCAGAAAAAGACAGGTCAGTTATTGAATTGATCAATGCCTGGCTGGAAAGGATGCCTTTTATTTCTGAAGAATTCTGGATCGGTTATCAAAAAATATATGTCAGCAGCCTGGCTGAGGCAGAAAAAAATAACGAAGCATTTTTTGACACTGTTTTTAATAAAGCAGCATCTGAAGAGGGCAGAAGACTCTCACCAAAAGCCTGTCGCTCTGCTTTATTCATTATGTTGTATAGGGGCTATCCTATGCTGGAATTACCATTTCAGTTATTGGATACTTTACTTGAAGTAGATAACCAGCTGGCCAACTGGCGAAGCCGGCACATAAATATGGTACAAAGAATGATCGGCACAAGGATTGGAACCGGTGGCAGCAGTGGTGCAGGTTATTTAAAAGCTGCAATGGATAAGCATTATGTTTTTAAGGAGATAGCTCAACTGAGTAGTTTTTTAATTGAACGAAATCAGTTACCTCAATTACCGAAAGAGTTGATTGAACAGTTTGGATATAATTTTTAATTTCGGTTCAATGTAATTCAGCTGATGAGATTTAAAAGATAGTAAAAAAATGATCTCCACATTTTTTGGTAAAAAAGATCAGTGGTTCTTCACTAAGAATTCATTAGGATCAGCAAACAAAAATTTGGTTTGTTGAATAATACATTTTAAGTTTTTCCACTCTATTTGTATATTCATTTATGAACCATTTAGCATAATGATTGAGGTATTCAAATTCTTTTTCAGGATACGACAAGCAATTAGCTATTGTTTCTGCTGCTTTAATTCCTGAATAAATCGCATTAAGTATTCCATTTCCTGCAGCCGGGTCAATAATTGCACCAGCATCACCACAAATAATCAATCCTTCTTTTGATACAGTTTTAAAACTACGCCATCTCATATTGTACTTAATTATTTTATGCATTGTCCCTGAATTATTCAATTGATCAGGCAGGCTAAAAATTTGTTTACCTTTTAAAGATAAGCAGGTAAAAGTGCAGGCATCTGTTGATTCAGGAGCAAGCCAAACCCATCCATTATTGCCGAAAATAAATGTTGAAAAACTGGTTTTAAATATTTCTTTTTTGTTTTTTATATCAGTCACTTTTCCGGACCATGCAACAAGTGGCAGAGAATGAAAACTCTCTTTTAGTCCTAAACATTTTCCTGCAACTCTTTTTTTACCACTTGCATCAATGGTATATTTTGCAATTATATTTTGTCCAGATATTGTTTTAACACCAATTATTGAATTGCTTAGTTCTAAGATCCCGGTAATCCTATCATTAAATAAAACAGCCACCTGCTTATCCATAGCCAGCTTAAGAAATTCTTTGTTAAAAACAGATTTGTTGATATGATATCCTTTTGAATGTTCATTAATAATATCATCAGCGCCGCTTACACTATTACTGATCTTAATTCCGGCGTATTTTCCTACCGAAGATCTTTCAATTATTTTGGTTGCATTTAAATGACCCAATAAGCTTGTAATACCGCCGTTAATACTTTCAGAAGGTTGAAAGGGATCAATTACAGCATTGGTTGTTTGATCAGTTACAATTAATACAGATAAACCGAATTTGCGGCAGTTAATTGCTGCTGCGCAGGCAGAAGGGCCCGAACCAATGATGGCTACATCATAATCTGGTGTGAATGCTAGATCCAATTTCTTTCATTGTATGTTTTTGTGTCATCTGCAACGTTTATTTTATAATAAATGGCTTTATCATAATTAACCTGGCAAACAAAAAGCGTATTACAGATAACTCTTCTTCTTTTTGTTTGGTTACCATTATCAACCCAAAATATAGATTTCCTGTTGGGGTCCGGTATATAATCTGAAAGAACATATAGATAACCTTCAGCGTTCATTCCATTTTTAGGTTGTATGGCCCAGTTGTTATTGTCAGTTAAAAGATGCTTTGGTATACCATGGCCATTTGCCATCTTATTCCAATTTACTTTTTCAGCGCTTATCAGCCAAAGATTTTCATTAGGGTTGGGGTATTTGAACTGATTTAATTTTTGCATACAAAGTTTTAAACAATGCATTCTGAAATTGAGTTCTTTACCATCGAGTTCCCTTAGCCTCGACATATCCAATATGTTTTGCAATGTATTTTCAACATAATCAGCCCTGCCGAGGTCGGTAAAATTAACATACCAATTTGTTTTATCTTTTTCATTTTTTTTGGAAGCTAGTTCCAGAAAAGGGCCCTGTTCGCCATCCCAGCCCATCGACATTTTTTGTCCATAATATTTTACTGCAGGTGATTGATCATTAAACCCCAGTTCATTATCCATTAAAGGAATAGCCGTTGGATTTCTATCCCAATCATAATTGAATAACTCATCGGCAGTTACTGAAGCCTGGTAAGTTCGGGATACATCAGGAGCAGCTGCGGGCCACATTCCATTCAGCGCTGCACAAAATTTCATATCTTCTATAAAAGGAGCACCTAAGCCCTGGGTACTTAAAAAAATCTGCTTATCATCTTTATCCTCACCCTGGTAAGTTATATCCCAGCCCGGGGCAAAAACTGAAGAACATACATCGGGCAGGTAACTGGAAAAATAATAACCCCGAGATTCAACAGGGTTTTGAAATTTATTCTTTTCGATTTTTTCATTTTTATAATTAGAAATTACTGTAGTATAGGTCTCCCTTGGATTCAGGTCTTTTAATACTTTTGCATCTTTTTCATAAACCAATGGATTAGGATAAGCATTAGAAGTTGCCAGGCTGGCTATTCCACCTTCGTAAAAGAGGCTACTGTCTCCGCTTCCTGGTGCAATATCAAAATTCTGCAAATCAAATCCATCTACCTGTGGAAAAAAATCTGGTGCAGTTATTATTGAAAAAGCATTCAATACGCCTTTACCTATTAAATCTTTTAATTGATTTTTTGATGAGCTTTTAATAATGGCGGTTACATAACCATCACATATTTTATCTTCAAATATGGGTACATTTCTTTCGTTGTTCATCAACATTTCAAAAGTTTCATTTTCATTGTTGCTAAATCTGTCAACATATTTTATTTGAGCATTTATTACATCGTGTGATAAGTTGACATACATGGGCACTTTTCTTGGAATGCCATAATTATTTACCGACCTGGATAGCCCCGAAGGATCCAGCAATTCAATATCTTCAACCTCTGAGCTGCCATTACTATTAAAATAACCTGTAAAGAACCTGTTATCTGGTCCACCTTTGTTGGCATGAAATTGCAGGTAATTGTTATTCTCATCTTTAACTCCCTTTATTAATTTATCAAATTGTGATTCAACAATAAAAGAACTGTTAACCGCAATAGTATTAACTAAACTGGCAGAAGTTCTGGTATATTTATCATGCGTATCGGGAAGTAATGTAGAGATCTTTTTATTGAAGTGCTGTTCATTAAAACCAATAACAGATGAATTGATCAAAAGATCATCATTGAAAATTTTGCGTATGGGGAGCAAGTAAAAATTATTAGCCGAATTTTGTATAAAATGCACGTCCCCCTGTTTGTCCTTACTCATTTTAAGAGCGCTAAGGCGTTGCTTACCGTTGTTATCGATCAACTTGACTTTCCGGGCAATGAACAATCCAAAACGGGCAGGGGTAACTGCTATATGCTTGTCACCCGGTTGCAACGAAGGGTTGTTTGTATAACACCTGTTTACTTTATTATATAGTGGAGGTTTATTTCCAACCCTGCCAATGCCTGTACGGGAATATACCATATCTGCACTTTGGTGGTGAGGTGTTTTAAAAGCTGTGCGGTATTCATAAGCAAAAACAGCTAAAACAAGATTGTTATCATTTTCAATTTCATAATCTTTTTTATAACTAACCCAATTTTTTAAAGCATAGATATAATCTTCCAAGATATCTATTTCATTTAATTCTGCGTATTGCATTTCAGAAAAACCAGCGGGCCTGACACGTGGATTAGCCAATAAATGATATAATAAACTTAAAGCAGGATAACCAGGCTCTATAAACCTATTGCCGCCAAAATCTTCAAACCCTGTCATGGTTTTGAGGGTACTTAATTTTTCTTCAGGAATTGCTGTGATCAAATTAGCTATGTCAAAGTTGTCAGTGATACCAAGGTTTAAGTTTTTAATATATGTTGTCCATCCGTTTTTCTTTAGTGTGCTAAATAAATTATCTACTTTGGTTTGTAATGATTTACTTATTTTTTCAAGATCAGCTACTGACAAATTTTTGCCTGATCTTAAAAAACCAGTCGGTCTGCCATAAGTTAATATACCTGAAAAGGAAGAACTGTGTAATATAAAAGTAGCCAGGGCGGCTTTTTTTAAAAATTCATTTCTTTTCATTGCAATAAAGTTTGGTGTAAATGAACATTAAATTAAATATAATAAAACTTATTCAGTAAAGAAAAATATTTTGGAAGGGTTAAAAAATTTTCGCTTTTTTCTTTTGCAAAATATTTCAATGATAGTTTTTGAAGTAATATCTGTTAGCCACTGGAATGGTTTGTTGAAAAATATGGAATGAGCTAACAAATTTTATGTTTATCAGCAATATAAAAAGGTAATAAAAAAAAATGACGCTTTTGGGGACTAATTCTTATATTGTATAGATCATTCATTTTAAAATCATCAAAATAATAAATCATGGATATCAAAAAATTGCTGCTGGGTGGAATTGTTGCCGGAATACTGTTCTATTTTTTAGACTGGCTTGCCTTTGACAAACTATTTGCCACTTTCTTTGCAAACCATCCGGGTACTGTTACCGGATTGGACCGAACTGATACTATGTTGGTGTATGCTGCAGCAGGTAACCTTTTGCATGGCTTCGCCATTTCTTTTGTTTTTGTAAAGTCAAACGTTAGATCAGTTACTTCAGGTTTAATAACAGGGGGTATACTGGGTTTTCTTATCGTCGGAGGCATTGACCTATGGATGTATGGAATGACAAACATATTCAGTAAAACCAGTGTTGTTGCTGATGTGGCTATTGTTACCTGTATATGGGCTATTATCAGTGCAGTTGTAGGGGGCTTAATGGGGATGGGCAAAAAAACAGCCCCGTATTAAAATTATTTTATTTATACTCATACTCGATCGTCCCCATCAAACGCTTTTCTTTTGAAAAACATTTTTCCCTGATGCGCATGCCATTCTCGTAAGTATATTTCCAGATATAATAATAACTTCCACCTTCCTCGGTGGTAGTCATTTGTGAAATAGAACCTGCACCATTGTATTCAAAAACATAATCGGGTAACATTTTCTGATTAAAGGGGTTAAGATGAACCACATCTGTGAGCCTGTTTTTGGTATCATAATAGTAATAGTAAGTACTGCCTGTTTTACTGTCTTTTTCTATCGACACATTATTTTTTTCATCAGTAGAAAAAAAGATGATGATACTGTCGGAATAATTTTTAACCCTGATCATTTTTGTTGGCAGCCCTTTGGCATCAAACTGGTAAAGATGTTCTTCTACAATTTCATTGGCAAAATCATCATCACTGGATCTTAACGCTGAACGGATGGCGTTGATGTGGCCGTTTTCATCATAGCTATATTCCGAAGTTGTGGATGCTATCTCGGAACTGTCAATTGTTTTTAACAACAGCCCTTTTTTATCAAATGAAGAAACAAAAAGTGTAGCCCCTGTTACATTTGACCTGGTAAGGGTTTCAACAGTGGTGTAATTTTTATTGATGTTTTTTTCGCAGAAGAAGCCGTCGCTCGGACTTCCGTCATCTTCAAAACTTTTTACAATTATCGTTCTTATTTTCTTCTCTTTTAATTGTGCCATTTCAGTAAGTAACTGTTTATTATTCACCAGATCTTTGTAATAATACTGAGCATTGGCCAGTGCAGTAATGGATAAAAAAATAATTAAGGAAAAAAATGGTTTTACCATACAATGTTTATTCATTTTCAAATTTAGGCTATCTTTTATCAGCGTAAATTATGCCAATAATACACAACCACGTAAACTTTGTTATTTTTAACAAAATTTATAAGTCTTGAGCCATTTTAAAGAAAGGAAAGAAAAAAATTGCCTGAACTGTGGTATAGTTGTACAGGGCAAATACTGCCATATCTGTGGTCAGGAGAATATAGAACCCAAAGAAACAATATTGCACCTGGTATCTCATTTTTTCAGGGATATTACTCATTTTGATGGTAATTTCTTCAGTACACTTAAACGTTTAATTGCCAGGCCCGGACTTTTGTCAAAAGAATATATGTTGGGCCGCAGGGCCAGTTATATTAACCCGGTGCGGATGTACATTTTTACTTCTGCTTTTTTCTTTTTGATTTTCTTTAATTTTTTTAAGATAGAAGGTGTAAGGATCAATCCAAATTCGGATATAAATAAAAAAACAATTGCTGAAATAGACAGAATGGATTCTTCAGCTTTTGCTGATTTTACAAGAAACATTAACCGTGAAGAAGGCAAGAAAGATGAGCCAATGACAAGGCAGCAATTCAAAATATTTGCAGATAACGCATTTGAAAAGGGTAGTATAAATATTGCAGGCATTAAATACAGCTCAAAAGCTGAATATGATTCTGTGCTACTTACAGGAACAAAAAAACATAACTGGCTGCAACGTCAATTCATCTATAAGATCGTTGCTGTTAAAGAAAAATATAAAAATAATGCCAGTGGTTTACTCAAAGCATTCAGGGAAAGTTTATTGCACAGTTTGCTACAAATGCTGTTTATCTCTCTGCCCTTGTTGGCATTATTGTTAAAATGGCTGTATTTCCGCCGCAAAGAATTTTATTATGTGAACCATGCCATATTCAGCATACACCTTTATATTTTTATTTTTATTGCATTACTTTTTATTTTATCATTCGATAAATTGGCAGGGCTGATGGGTTGGGGTGTTTTCAGTTATTTAAACTTTGCATTATACTTCTCTATGTTTTTTTATACCTATAAAGCCATGCGTAAATTTTACGGGCAAAGAAGAGGTAAGACAATTGCAAAATACGGGCTGCTCCTGTTCTTATTTTTTATAATGATGTTATTGTTATTATCCTTTTTTAGATTCTTTTCTTTCTTCACCATATAATTTTAAAAAATGCCAATATCCGGTGCTGATGAGTTTTTACGTTTAATAGAAATAATGGACGACCTGCGGGAGAAATGCCCATGGGACAAAAAACAAACCATACATACTCTTCGCCAGCTGACGATTGAAGAAACCTATGAACTGGCAGATGCAATAACCGCTAAAGATTGGAAGGGCATTAAGGAAGAACTTGGTGACCTGTTACTTCATATTGTTTTTTATGCAAAAATAGGACAGGAGCAAAATCAGTTTACTTTAACCGAAGCAATAAATGGTGTTTGTGAAAAACTGATCGCCAGGCACCCGCACATTTACAGTGATACAGTTGTAAATAATGAAGAAGATGTTAAAAAAAATTGGGAAAAATTAAAATTGAAGGAAGGTAAAACATCTGTTTTAGGTGGTGTCCCCAAATCTCTGCCTTCGATGGTTAAAGCCATGCGCCTGCAGGAAAAAGCAAAGCAGGTAGGCTTTGAATGGGATAATAAAGAGCAGGTTTGGGAAAAAGTAGAAGAGGAAATAAGTGAATTGCAACAGGCCATTGGCAATTTAAAATTAGCAAAGGATCAAAATAAAAATAATGAAATAGGTAAGCTTTCTGACGATGTTGAGGATGAATTGGGCGATGTTTTTTTCTCCCTGGTAAACTTTGCAAGGTTTTTGCAGGTAGATGCTGAGAATGCGTTGGAACGTACAAATAAGAAATTTATTGACCGGTTCACTAAAATGGAAAGCGAAGCGTTAAAAGATGGGAAACATTTGCACGATATGACACTGGAAGAAATGGATATATTATGGAACAAGATCAAAAAAAATAATCTTTTAACTTAGTTATTGCAAAACAACAATACTTTACGTCGTTTTTTATACAAGAACAGTTACCTGCCCGTAATTGCTGCCTGTCTTTTTACCCTGTCTTTTATTATTGATAATTACTGGGCGGGAAATTCATCTGTTGCCTCAGTGCAAAAAAATATTCAAAACTATATACAACAACAAGAGAAGGACTTTGATGAATTAATGGCTGATACCGAATTTGTAAATAAAATCACTTATAACAAATATGATGAAGCCTTCTTATTAAATCTGACCGAAAAAAAATATTTCATTTACAATTACTTAAAAGATGGGGCTGGAATTCAGCAACTTGTTTTCTGGAATACACAGGCCGTTTTGCCCTCTGAAACATTATTATCATCACAGGGAAATTCAGGATTTATACAGTTACTTAATGGGTTTTATGTATGGCGCACGGTGAATAGGGCCACAAGTATGTCTATTGCCCTGATACCGGTTAAATGGCAGTATATTGTTACAAATGAATACCTGCAAAATTCATTTGCTACAGGCAATGAAATAGCATCCGGTTATGATATTTCAAAGCAACATAATACTGCTGTTGTAAAATCAATTAATGGCAATGATCTGTTTTGCCTGGTAAAAAAAATCAATAACCTGGTTTCCAAAAACAACCTGGTAGCTGTTTGGTTCCGTATCCTTGGTGCTATTTTTATTTTATTGTTCTTTCATTTATATGCCACTTTTATTGCACTTCATTACCGGTTATTTAAGGCAATTAGTTTTTTATTACTCATCATTACGGGCCTTCGGTTGATCAGTTACTATTTGCCATTTCCGGTAAATTTGCGGCAATTCGAATTATTTGATCCGGCGGTGTATGGTTCAAATGTGATCCTTCGTTCATTGGGCGATCTTTTGATCAATGCCCTCCTTTTTGTATGGTTTGTTCTTTTTGTGAGGCATCATTTAAAAAGAAAAAAAATTGAATTAGCAAATTCTCATCCTGCTACTAAATGGTTATTACTAATCGGGATAGCTGTTTTGTTACTTATCACCTCTTTTATTTCTGGGCAGGTTGTACGTAGTATGGTTGCAGATTCGCAAATTTCATTTGACGTGATCAATTTTTTTACACTTAACCAATATAGTGTAATTGGATTTGTAGTATTATGCTGTATTGCCATGGGCTTCTTTTTTCTTAGCCAGATATTGCTTTATTTGCTTAAGCCGTTCTTCCCCCAAAAAATGGCTGCTTTATACCTTGTTATTACCATTTCAGGATTAGTTTATCTGACATTTATGCCCGGTAAAGGAAATATAGGTTTCGAATTATTCGTCCTTGCCTGGCTCTTACTGTACCTGTTTTTGCTAAACAGTAAATACCTTCTTGATCGGGCAAAAGAAATAACTTCTTCTCACCTTGTATTTTGGTTATTCTTTTTTTCATTTACCATTACTACTATTATTGTACTGGAGAACAGTAAAAAGGAATTGCGTAACCTGCAACATTATGCCGAAACGTTATCTACTAAAGCTGATCCATTTAACGAGACTTTAATTAATACCCTGCTTACCGATTTCAGGAATGATTATCTGGCTGAGAATTTTGATAAATTAAAAACCGAATCAACAAGCCATTTATTAAAAGATAGCCTGGTGAATGGTAATTTTTCGGGATATACAAATAAATACGAAACAAAGATCTACGCTTTTGATTCGAACGAAAAAGCTCTTTTTAATCCTGATTCCAGCAGTTTCAACGAACTCAATATAGTGCTTAATACACAGGCTAAACCAACCGGTGTACCAGATCTTTTTTATTATGATGAATCGTATGACCGGTATAGTTATATCAGTCGTAAAAACGTTACCAATACTTCCGACAGTTTATTGGGTTATGTGTTTATCCTGGCCAGCCAAAAGAAAAATAAAGCTGATGCATTACCTCCTGAATTGTTTTCCAGGGGACATAATAATGCAATAGAAAACTCATCTGAATATGCTTTTGCTGTGTATAATAATCTGCAGTTGGTTAGCAGCCATAACGATTATTCATTTGCTACAAGGTTAACCACACAGCAGTTACCCCGTGAAGAGTTTGAGATCTTTTCCAGAAAAAATTTTGTAGAACTATGGTATAAAGCCAGTTCACAAAAAGTGGTTATCATTGCCAAAGAAAATAATTTTATAATTGAATCCATCACTTTATTTTCATATTTATTTTGCTCTTTTTTGGTTATTACTGCAATCTTTTGGTTGCTGAGTTTCTTCATCAGGTCTAAATTTAACCTGCTATATTTTAAGAACAACTGGCAACTAAGCATTCGAACACAGATACATGGAACTATCATTTTTATCAGCGTATTTTCATTTATTATCATCGGGGTGGCCACTATTTTATTTTTTATCAGCCGTTACGAAAATAATAATCGTGAAAGATTAAGCCGTACTATCCGTGTAATGGAGAATGAAGTTAAAAATTCACTGACCGAGTTGTCTGTTTTTGATGATGTTGTAAAAGTATATGATGAAGGATATCGAAAAGAACTGGAGAAACTTATTGCCAAAATTTCCGAGATACATGCAGCTGATATTAATCTGTATGACCTGGAAGGAAATTTACGAACCTCCAGTTTACTACTACCTTATCAAAAAGGAATTGTAAGTACAAAAATGGATCCGGTGGCTTATTACCATCTCAATAAATTAAAAGAAGTACAATTCTTTAAAAAAGATAAGATAGGCAAACTCAACTTTGTTAGCAATTATATACCCGTAATTGATAATAGCGGCAGGGAATATGTTTATCTGAACATTCCCTATTTTACATCACAAAGCAAATTAAAACAAGAGATCGCCAATTTCCTGGTCACTATTATTAACCTCAATGCCTTTATCTTTTTAATAGCAGGGATAGTGTCTCTTTTTATAACTAATCGCATAACTAGATCATTTTTTATTATCAGTGAAAAAATGAAAGCTGTAAACCTTGGTACGTTAAATGAAGCAATTGTATGGAAACGGAAAGATGAAATAGGAGACCTGGTTAAAGAATATAATAAAATGGTTGGCAAACTGGATGAAAGTGCCGCGGCCCTTGCTAAAAGCGAACGAGAGGGTGCCTGGAGAGAAATGGCAAGGCAGGTAGCACATGAAATAAAAAATCCGCTGACACCCATGAAACTGAGTTTGCAATACCTTCAAAAATCGATTAATGAAAATGCAACTAATGTAAAAGAGTTAACCGCAAATGTTGCTCAAACCCTGGTTGAACAAATAGATCACCTGAACCAGATAGCAGGAGAGTTTAGTCAGTTTGCAAATATCGGTAACCCACGTGTTGAATTTTTTGATCTGAATGAACTGCTTAAATCCGTTATTCATCTGTATGCAGCCGATGATAAATTACAGATTGACTGGATATCAACTGATGAACAGGTATTTATCAATGCTGACAAAACACATGTAAACCGGTTGTTTACCAATCTTATTTTAAATGCTATACAATCGGTACCGGAAGAGAGGATGGCCCGGATAGAAATAACAGCATCAAAAGGAACAGATAATATTCTGATAATAATAAAAGATAATGGCCTGGGTATTGAAGAAAGTATGCGTTCAAAAATATTTACGCCCAATTTTACAACCAAAACTTCAGGAACCGGGCTTGGACTGGCTATGTGCAAAGGAATAGTAGAGCAGGCCAAAGGAAAAATTTGGTTCACTACTTCAACAACTGAAGGATCAAGTTTTTTTGTAGAATTTCCGGTCCTTAAAGAAAGCCGCTCTTAAGGAAGTCCTTTAATACGTTTTCTGTTTACAATAAATTCTTCAAAGGCAGTTAATCCAAAACTACTTAAATTCTGTGCGGCTGTTACCATGGCTTTTTGTGCTGATAGTACACCATAACGGGTATCATTAAAACCCTCAATAAAATGTGCATCGGGATCTATAGAAATTAAAACATTTTTTTCGATGGCATAGTCAATATACCGCCAATCAATATCGAGGCGGCTGGGATGTGCATTTAATTCAATTACCACATCGTTGGCAGCACAGGCATCAATAATCTTTTTGTGGTCAACAGGATAACCTTTGCGGCTGAGTAATAACCTTCCTGTTATATGCCCCAGAATAGTAGTGTACCTGTTTTCAATTGCATTGAGTAATCGCTGCATCGCTTTTTCTTCCGTCATTTTTAAAATACTGTGTACCGATGCAATCACCAGGTCGAAGCTGGCCAAAATACTGTTGCTGTAATCCAGGCTGCCGTCATATAATATATCGCTTTCTATACTTTTAAAAATTTTGAACCCGGTAAATGTGGAATTCAATTCATCGATCTGCCTGTGTTGCGCTGCAATTCTTTCTTCAGTAAGGCCATTTGCATAAAAAGCACTTTTGCTATGGTCGCTTATAACAAGGTATTCATAACCCGAAGCTATGGCTGCATTTGCCATCGCTTCAATAGTGTTGCTACCATCACTCCATGTACTGTGACTGTGAATGATACCTTTAATATCTTCCGGCTGGATCAATTTGGGCAAACCGTCTTTTTCTATTTTGTCAATAATTGAAATTGATTCCCTTAAGCAGGCAGGTATATAAGAAATATTGGCAGCGGTAAAAAAGGCGGCATCATCATTCCCCTTAATTGTAAGGGGGTTGATCTGCTGAAATCTTGTAAAAAAAGCGTTGACAAAGTTGTTGGAGCCGGTAGTAGTAAAAAGACGATGTGCAATTGACTCTTCTCCGGTATAAAATCTCAATTTTAACCCATTATGTAGCCGATAAAGCATGCTGCCTGGTTTATCTTCAATTAATTCGGGCGGATTGGCCGATAATAATCTGGGTTTTAACTGCTCATTTGTTACTGCAATAACATATTCAAGCTCGTCGATGATCTCCGATTGTCTTTTATAATTTCCGGTGATAAATACTTTTTCGGGGGTAAAAAGTTTTTCAAGATATGCAGTTATCTGGGGAACCACCTGTTCTATCTGAGGGTATAAATGACTGCCCTGGTTGTGCTGATAAAATTCAATAGTTTCAATAATACCCTGTTGTGTTTTTTCGCCAAAGCCTTTGAATAATTTTAACCGGTTTTCTTTACAGGCGTATAAAAGTTCACCAATACTTTCAATCTCCATTTCTTTCCAGATCGTAGAAATTTTTTTTGGCCCGATACCTTTTATTTTCAGCATTTCTATAACACCTGCCGGTGTTTTATTGATCATTTCTTCTACTGCTGCTAATTTTCCGGTTTCAATTATTTCAATAATTTTTTTTCCTGTTGATTCGCCGATCCCTTTAATGGTATAAATTTTTTCCTTTGGTGTATCACTTAATTGTTCGGGTAATTTTTCGATATTAAATGCTGCAATAGCATATGATTTTGCCTTAAAACTATTTTCCTGGTGTATGTCCATTAATTTACTCAGGAAGGAAAAAATGTCGGCTATTTGGTAATTATCC
>JAYVUE010000193.1:0-20021 GCA_043788195.1 Chitinophagaceae bacterium | reverse complement strand
TAACAGTATACCTCCTAAATTCAAATATTGGGATATATATTTCAACCCAGGCAATTTTTTTAAGTTAGCTGATTTTGATCTCTATCAACGCATGAATTATGTACTGCCACTGAATGACAGTTACCAAAATATTTACAGCAGGTACAGGGAAAACCTGCAACGCAATATCAAAAAAAGTGAACAGTTAAATATTGTGATAAAGAAAAATATTGCTGTTGAAGGCGTGATTAAACTGGCAAAGGAACAGGTGCATAGTTTCGGAACTATAAAAACAGCAACATTTGAAAATTTTAAAGGCCTGTATGACATCCTATACAAAAAGGAGAAAGCCATTGCCTATGGCGCTTATACAGCATCCGGCCAGTTAATAGCTTCGGCAATATTTTTCTTTTCGCACAACAGGGCATATTATATTTTGGTTGGTAATCATCCTGATGGTAAAACATTAGGAGCATCACATACTCTCATAGATGCTTTTATTAAAAACCATGCAGGTCAAAATATTTTATTGGATTTTGAAGGCAGTGATATAAGCAGTCTTGCATTTTTTTATAGCAGCTTCGGAGCAACAGAAGAAAAATACAGTGCTATTCGTATGAACAGGCTGCCGGCTTTGTTAAAATGGATGAAAGAATAATTAATTGGCTGAAAGAAGATATTCAGCAATAGCCAGATCAAGTGGCCGGGTAATTTTAATATTATTCTCCTCTCCATTTACAAGATTTACTTTTAATCCATAAGCTTCTACAACCGTTGCCTCATCCGTAAACTTATCTTTATAATCTATCCTGAAAGCAGGCAACAAAATTTTACTATGAAATGTTTGCGGAGTTTGAACCAGTTTGATATTAGTACGTTCCAAAGCTTCGCTTCCTTCTTCACCTGTGAGGCGAACACTGTCTTTACAATCAACTACCGGGATAGCAGAACCATTTTCAATTGCCCCTTCATAACAACGGTGAATAAGATCTACACTAACCAGGCATCTTACAGCGTCATGAACAAAAACAATACTTTCTTCTGTGATCAGTTGTAACCCATTTTGTACAGAATGAAACCTTGTACGCCCACCTGTTGTTATACTTATCCGGCTATAATCAAAAAAAGCATCAATGATCTCCTGTCCTGCTGAAACATATTCTTCAGGCAAAACTAAAATTATCCGGAGATCATCAAAAGACTTTAAGAAACTATTGATCGTATAGAAAAGAACAGGCTTCCCATTTAACAATTTGAACTGTTTGGGAACGATATCGCCCATTCGTATTCCCAGCCCCCCCGCTACAATAACGGCAAATTTATCCATAGTGCAAATGTAAGTCAGAACCGGCAAATTTATCATTCACCTGAATGTCTTTGACTATTACTTCAGGATCAGTAGAAAAATTATGTAGAATTTCTGCACACTTTTTTATTCTAAAATACGTTAGAGCACAACAATAGTTTTAAATTTGAGACTAGTTGAAAACCTCCTTTCCCTGTAAAAGGATTTGACAGAAAATTGACTCGTATTTTTACAAAATTATTGTGAACCTGGTACTTGTATGTTAGTTTTGTCATTAACTACCAAATTCGGTTCACTAATTTTTCCATAAAATAGTCAAGAGAAAAAGAGGTATAAGATCAAAGAAAAATATTTTTTAAACCTGTATTCAGCCTGAAGTAATTTTCATCTGAAACTTTAGCTTAGAAAGATAATTATGAAATTTCAATTTAATGCACTACTGCTTACGCTGTATTTTTTGCTGGCTGGTTTTTGGGGTAATATATATGCTCAGCCAATAAAAAGGCTGGTGAAAGAAACCCTGCTCACAAAGTTCAACGACACAGTGATGGTTTCAAATAGTTTTATCGTTAGTAGTGATCTGAGAAAAATTGGATTTTGTATCCGGGAAAAGAATAAACAATTAGTTATGATAAACGGGATCAAAGGAAATCCCTATGACAGTGTTTGCTTTCCTGATTTTAGCCATGACGGTAAAACCTTTTTTTATTGTGCCCTTAATAGAAGTAAATGGCTATGGATAACCGGTAAAGAACGGATAACAAGTGTGGATTCTACCTCACCGATCATCTACCAGAATTACGGGCCGGATAATAAAAGCCGTATTGCAGTTTTTAGTAAGGAAAGTAAATACCTGTTGAATTACAGGAATAACAATAGCAAATTATATGATGCAATTGAAATAGGTAGTATACGATTCTCCAATGATGGGCTTAAAGTAGCTTATAGAGCAAGTACCGGTAAAAAACAGATCGCCGTATTTGATGGGAAGGAAGACCAGCCATTTGACCAGGTAGGTTACCCTATCATTAGCCTTGATGGAAATCATTTAGCCTATTGGGCCATTGATGATAAAAAATCATTTGCAGTTATAGATAATATCAGGTACGGACCTTATGATGAGATCCGTTCAATAAAATTGAGCCAGGATGGCAAGCATTATGCATATCATGCAATTATTGATCGTAAACATGTAGTAGTAAAAGACAATGTGGTGAGTGAAAAATATGTATTTGCACATTCGCTATGCCTGAGCCAGGATGGCTTGAGGCTGGGATATGGATTTCAGGCTGCAACCCCCGACAAATCAGGATTCAAAGAATGTGTATTTGTTGACGGAGTAAAAAAAGGCCCATTTGAAACCATTGTTGAAAATAGTTTGAAATTCAGTCCAAATGGAAAGGGCTTTATCTTTAAAGCCGAAATTCATGATGCCTTTTTTATGGTACTCAATGATAAGGAAGGCACTCATTATAGTGATGTATATCAAGCTACTGCTGTATTCAGTCCCGATAATTTACGTTTTGCTTATGTTGTGGAGAATGACACCAAACGTTTTGTGAATATCAATGGTGTTGAAGGTGAACGCTACCAGGATATCTATTCAATAAATTTTAGTCCCGACAGCAGACATATCGTTTATCCTGCACGAATGGCTAATAAAGATATGGTTGTTGTTAATGGAGATAATGGAAAGAAGTATGATGAGATATTGGGTGGATACCAGGTCATATTTGATTCACCGAATAGTTTTCATTATATGGCCAGGAGTGGTAATAAGATATTCCTGGTTGAAGAGACAATAGAGTAGATCATAGTGGCACTCAATTTTTATTTATTCACGGTAGCCCGTATTTTTTATTTATTAAACTGATAGATTCGAAATTATACTTTGAAAATTGCTTTTTCCATATTATTCATTGCTTTACAGCTGGTTAACCAGATGGGCTATTCTTTGTACCTGATGGCCTGGAATAATACATTTGAAAAAATGGAAACTGTTTTTCTGAAAACAGTGCCAAAAGATGCAATGGAACAAATAAATTATACAGCAAATGAAAAATGCATTACCTGGATAAAAGCAGGCGAGGAGTTTATGTTGAATAACGAACAGTATGATGTTATACAAAAGAAAACAATAGAAGGTAATGTATACTTTTATTGCATCAAGGAGAAAGATGAACTCTGTTTAATGGAAAATGTAGCAGAGATTCTTTCCTTTAAGAAAAGTTGCGATTTTAATTTTACCAACCCGGATCTGCTAACTGAATATATCCCTATTCAAAGTGAAATGATCCGGTTAAATATAATTCCAACTACCACGGCTATTTCCTTAATCAATACAGCACTTCCACTGCAGGCTAGAAATATTATCCTGCCGCCACCCTGACATCGCTGCTCCATAGCGCAAAGTTGAATATACATCCAGGTAATTGGTTGTGATTTTCTCTTTGGAGGGACTACTTCTTCGTACCCCTTTTTTATCAAATATTTTTATATAAAAGGAAATCGCCGGCGTTTGTTTTTTTTAATAACTACAACGCATATTGGTGATACCCAACAATATATTAATCAATATTTATACTATGCTAAATGATCAGATCATGTTACAGCGAATAAATTTTTTAAACATCAAAAGGATGAAATTATTTTATTGTACCGTTAGTATTTTCCTTACAGCAGTTCAGTGCTATGGCCAAAATGGCAAGATCACAGGATACCTGAATAACAAGTTCTTTTGCTCCGGTAAAATTGAAATAATGATAGATCCAAACCTGAAAACTACTACAGACAGTACAGGCTATTTTGAATTTAAGGGAATTCAAAATGGTGAAAGGCACTTCACAATATCATGCAATAGCAGTATATTATTTCAGAAGAAAATACATTTCAACAAGGACCTCATATTCGAAGATGGTAGTTTCTTCCCCATTTCAGTAATGGAAGCGGTGAAGGTTTCGGAAATAAAAGAACTGAATGGGATCAGTAAACTAAGCTCCGTTAGCGGAGGATACATTTTTGCGGGGAAAAAGAATGACGTGATATTAATGGAAAAGATCAACGCAAACCTTGCACTCAATAATACCAGGCAGGTCTTTTCAAAAGTTGCAGGTGTTAATATCTGGGAGAATGACGGATCAGGAATACAAGTGAACATTGCATCAAGAGGCTTAAGTCCCAACCGCTCCTGGGAATTCAATATGAGACAGAATGGGTATGATATAGCTGCTGATATCTTTGGTTACCCGGATATGTATTACTCTCCGCCAATGGAAGCATTAAGTAGCATAGAGTTAGTTCGTGGGGCTGCTTCTCTTCAGTATGGAACTCAGTTGGGCGGACTACTTAATTTTAAATTGAAGCGAGGACCGGAACTGAAAAAACTGGAAGTTGAATCCAGCCAAACGGTTGGCTCTTATGGATTATTCAGTTCCTACAACAGTGTAGGCGGGCAAAATAAAAAACTGAGCTATTTCGGATATTTCTATCGCCGCTCTGCTAACGCATGGAGGGAGAATGCTGATTATAACTGGAAATCAGGCTATGGACTTATTTCATACCGGCTTAATAAAAAACTATCCATTGATGCGGAATTCACCACCATGAATAGTCTCCTGCATTTAGCAGCTGGGCTCAGTGAATTACAATACCTGGCAAATCACCGGCAATCGGTACGGGAACGGAACTGGTTCAATATAAAATGGAACATACCCGCTCTTACATTGAAGTATAAAATTTCAGAGAAGACCAACCTCACAATAGTCAATAGCCTTTTGATCGGTTGGAGAAATAGTATTGAGAACATCAAACCAGTTGATATTACTGCAGATACTGGTTACCGTGACATGAGAAAAGACAATTACCTGAATTTATCAATCGAAGCCAGGCTTACAACAAAATTCAGGTTAATTGCAGGCCAGGAATCTGTTCTGGCAGTTGGATTCAGGTATTATAACGGAAGAACCAATCGGGAACAGGGTCGGGGAACAAATGAATCTGTCCCCGATTTTGCATTCATTAATCCAGGTAAGCTTGAGTATAATAGCTATACTTTCAGGACTACAAATTTTGCAGTTTTTGCTGAAAGCATTATCCGGCTGTCTAAAAGAACATCTTTGATTCCCGGGATCCGTTATGAAAATATCAAATTAACTGCCGATGGATATTATAATTCTGCCGGAACGCTCATATATGAAAAGAATCTTGTCAGCAAGAGGAACTTTCCTTTATTTGGTATCGGGTTTGAGCATAAAGTAAATTCATCGCTGAATATATATGCCAATGTAACACAAGGTTACCGGGCTGCAAATTTCAATGATATAAGAATTACAGAACCCAACCTTGTTATTGACTCTAACCTTAAAGATTCTAAAGGTTGTAACATGGATATCGGAGCTAAATTTAAATACAGGAATATCATAAGTGCTGAACTGACTTTATTTTATCTTATATATAAAGACAGGATCGGAGTGGTTTCCAGGGTAAGGCCCGATAATTCCCAATACCTGTTCAGCACTAATGTGGCCAGTTCAGCAAATAAAGGCATTGAATTCTTTGCCGAGGTTAACCTCATGAAGGGTTTCAATAAAAATGCTAAATCAGACCTTTTCTTATTTACGGCATATGCTTACACCCGATCGATCTATGTAAGTTCGGATAAAGATTACCTGAAATCAAAACTTGTTGAGTATTCTCCCGAACACATTTTCAGGAGTGGTTTAACTTATAAGATCAATGCATTCTCTGCTACATTTAATGGCACTTATGTGAGTAAACAATTCTCAAATGCAAGCAATACGGTAACGTCTTCAAATGGCAATAATGGTATTATTCCGGCTTACCATGTTTTTGATCTCTCTGCCGGGTATACATTCAGCAAATTCAGGATTGAAGGAAGTGCCAATAATTTTACTAATAACAAATATTTCACCAGGAGGGCAACCTCCTACCCCGGTCCGGGAATCATACCGGCTGAACCTCGTGTTTATTCGGTTTCACTAAAAATAAAAATATAGTATTTTCTTATGCAAGTCGGGAACACTTATCTCTAGATTGAACCCCTTATTTAACCCTGCTTTAAAACAGATTTATGGGATTAAACTTTATTAAATAATTATACCCGTGAATTTTAAAAGGTTAAATTGATCAATGGTACAGGGTTGATATTTTTTTTCAGCGTATCAACCTTGTACATTTTTGAACACTAAAGTTCCGGGATCAATTACTTTCAATTTAAGGAACGTATATTATTGGTTATAAATTCCAATATAATTGTCGCCACTATTATTTCGCATACCCCTGTACATCCCATCACAATTAAAAACCATTGCACCATTACCGGTAGCATCTATTCCAATCATTCCTCCTTCGCCATCCAGTGCTATTAATTTTTTATGTACAACTTCATTCATTGCCTGTTGCAAATTCATTCCTTTGTATTCTATCAGGCAGCTTACATCATAGGCCGCTACTGCCCTGATGAACGGTTCACCATGTCCGGTACAACTAATGGCACATGTTTTATTATTAGCATAGGTTCCGCAGCCAATAAGGGGACTGTCACCTATCCTGCCATATTTTTTATTGGTCATCCCCCCTGTACTTGTTGCCGCAGCTATATTTCCATCCTTATCACAGGCCACTGCACCAACTGTACCGAATTTTTTATCCCGATAGCTATCGGGATTCATTGATTCTTCATTCACCTTATGAGTATGATCAAGAGAATAATTATCACTATCCTTCATTGAATTCCATTGATCATATCTGAATTGCGAAAAAAAGTACTCATCCGGTTCCTCCTTCATCCCTATTTTAATGGCAAATTCATTAGCTCCATCTCCGCTCAAAAAAACATGATCACTGTTAAGCATAACTGCTTCTGCCAGTTCAATAGGATTACGCACATTTTTTATGCCTGCTACTGCACCGGCAGTCAGCTCTTTTCCATACATAATAGCAGCGTCCATTTCATGCTCACCTTTTTTTGTAAACACAGACCCCCTACCCGCATTAAACAGTAAATTATCCTCCAGCATCATAACTGCTCTCTTTACAGCATTGCAGGAAGATCCACCTTCATTTAAAATCGCATAACCGGCGTCAAGGGCGTTTTGCAAACCAAGTAAATAGGCTTCTTCCAAATCAGGTGTCATATCTGTTTTTAAAATAGTACCGGCGCCTCCATGAATTACAATTGAAAATTTTTGCATGATAGTATCTTATTTTATTGCCCGCATTTTTATCAATAGACAAAATAAAATTTGCGAATAAAGTTCTACAAATATCCTTTGTTTTTTATTGATCTGTAAAACATGACCAGGTGAAGTAAATGATTATTGAAAAAAATGCATTGTTTAATCTATGTTAACAGGTGCCTGCATTCGGCAATTAGTTTATCTTTATCAATGGCTACTGTGCCCACCTCTTCGCAAACCAATCCACCCGCTATATTAGCTACTTCGGCCATTTGCTTTACATCTTTTGTAACTGCAAATACAAGTGATGCAACAGCAACCACTGTATCGCCGGCGCCACTTACATCTGCAACGGCACGTATATGGGTAGGAATGATATCAGCCTTATTATCCTGCTGATAAAATACACCCTTTTCTGATAAAGTAATAAATGAAACTTTATGCCCCAGTTTATCATGGAGTAAAATATGCATGTCTTTCAAAATATTAAGGTTGATATCATCAACATGGATATTAAGGCCTTCTTTTACTTCCTTAAAATTTGGCTTAAACAGATCGACCCCTTTATAGGCAAGGAAATTTTTTCGTTTAGGGTCAACCACAGTCACTATATTATGCTGCTTACATAACGCGATAATTTTTTCTATTACACGGATCGTAAGTACACCTTTATTATAGTCTTCAAAGATCATCACATCCGGACTTTCAGCTGCTATTAAATTCTCAACAGCATATAACAATTTATCTTCCTCCTCTTTTTCAATATCCTCAGCAAGTTCTGCATCAAGTCTCATCATATGCTGGTTACGGCTAATAATCCGGATCTTATTTGTAGTAATACGTTTTTCGCTCTGCACTAAATATTTTGTGCTGATACCATGTTGTTGCAACAAATTGATCAATTGATCACCATCATCATCTTTACCCAAAACTCCAAGCATACTAACAACAGCTCCCAAAGAATGAACATTTAAAGCCACATTACCGGCGCCGCCTATACGATGTTCTTTTTTAGTAAGCTCTACAACCGGTACAGGTGCTTCAGGAGAAATTCGGTTTACATTTCCCCACCAGTAAGTATCAAGCATTACATCGCCAATGACAGCAACTTTAAGTTGGGTAAACTGCTCAAATAATTTTTCGAAATCCATTTAAAATTAAGGGTTATTGGTTTTTTGATTAGCAATGGCAAAATAATAAACAGGTATCCCAAGTAATACAATAGCCAAACCGATACCGGCATACAAAGGTTTCATAATGATCAGGAAAACACAAAAAATAATAGCCAATAAAATATAGATAACAGGTAATACCGGGTAACCAAAAGCTTTATAAGGCCTTTCCATATCCGGCCGTGTTTTACGAAGCCTGAAAATTCCAATGATAGTGATCGCATAAAACAAAACCACTACAAATGAGATCATATCAAGTAAGTCACCATATTTACCACTGAGGCAAAGAATAGCTGCCATTATACATTGTGCCCATAGTGCAAATTCCGGTACTGCAAATTTATTTAACACGGCTGCTTTTTTAAAAAAAAGTTTGTCAATCGCCATTGCATTATATACTCTTGCACCAGCCAATATTAACCCGTTATTACAACCAAAAGTGGAGATCATGATCATAACAGCAATAACATAAGTACCCATATCACCAAATATAGCCCTGCTTGCAGATACCGCTACCCTGTCTTGTGGTGCCGTTGCTATTTCATTGAGTGGTAAAACACTTATGTACATTAAGTTGGCCGAAACATAAATAATTGTAACTATCAATGTGCCTAAAAATAAAGCCAGCCCAATATTGCGTTTAGGATTTTTTACTTCGCCTGCAATGAATGTTACATTATTCCAGGCATCACTACTGAAGATAGAACCTACCATTGAAGCTGCAATAGCGCCTAATATTGCAGAACCTGTAACACCGCCAATTATTGCACCGTCGGCATTTCTTGTAGTCATTTGCCAGGCATCAGCCCAGTTGGCATGCCAGATACTTCCTTTTGCTGCTAATAAAAAACCAAAACCAATTAAGCCAAACAAGGAAAGCAATTTTACCACTGTGAAACTAGTTTGAATAGTTTTACCACCTTTTACTCCTTTTGTATTAATATAAGTAAGAAAAATGATCAATACAATTGAAACTAATTGTGCAGTATAAATTTTAAAATCACCCGTTTGAAATAAAATATTGGTATCCTTGATTTCCAATGCCGGAATAAAATACCCGGCAAATTTGCTGAATGCAACTCCTACTGCTGCTATAGTTGCAGTTTGAATGACGGTAAAAAAACTCCACCCGTATAAAAATCCTGCCAGGGGGTTAAAAGCTTCTTTTAAATAAACATACTGCCCTCCGGCCTTTGGAAACATGGCACTTAATTCACCATAACTTAATGCAGCAGTTAAGGTCATAAAGCCCGTAATTACCCATACAGCAATGAGCCATCCTGCGCTACCTACATTACGGGTTATATCTGCGCTTACAATAAAAATACCGGAACCTATCATGGAGCCGGCAACAATCATAGTGGAATCCAGTAAACCTAATGTAGGTTTAAACGTAGCAGTTTGTTCTGACATAAAATACCTGTTTATATCAGGACAAGATAAATAATTTGTGTGGAATTACCGTTTAGTTAAGGCTTTCATTTTTTCATTCATTCCTTTTATCACATCATTTGTGATATTTAATGAAGAGTCTTTATATACCATATAGTCCAGACCCGTACCTGAGGTAAGGATGTACATATATTTTTTGTCCTTATTATATGCAGTTAAAAATTCTTTCAGTCTTTTTTGAATATCATCCATAAAGCTAAAATTCTTTTCACCCAATTTTTGACTGAGCATTTGTTTTCTCCCATCGATCTGTTGTTGCTGTGCCATCAACTGGCCCTGGAATTGTTGTGCTTCTTCCTGTGTAATGGAAGCACCTTTTTTAAGAAAATTATTTTTTTGTGCTTCTAATCCTTTGTATGCATTTTCCCATTCTGATTCAATTGATTTCTGCTCAATTTCCAATTCTTTGCGCTTTTCTTTGATGTAAGTTATATTTTCATTTAATGAATCCAGTTCCACATAAGCAATCGGCGAACCGGTATAATTGTTATTTGAAAGTACTGTTGGGTTATCAATAGCTGAAGAAGGAGTGCGGGTTTTTCTGCCAGAAAAATTATAGTAATACAAATAACCAACTGCAACCAGTAAAACTAAATTAATAATTAAAGATAGATTTTTAATCATGCGCTTAAAATTAGATAGCAATATACTCACAAACGGAGATTAGACAATATTTTAGGTAGATTTTTAGGAAAGGGTTAACGCAAGGGAATTATTGCACCAACTTCAGTACATGTTGCATCATCGTCCCCGCAGCGGCGGGGCTCACTTGCTCGGCGTACCAGTGCAGAGCGAAGTCGAAGGATGTGCTGCAAGTTTCGAGCGGAGTCGGGAAACGGGCTTCGTTAATGCTTTATTCATATTTATTTTTTTACAAAAAAAGGAGTAAGAAATTAATCTTACTCCTTCGATTTTATCATTTAAATATTACTTACGTTGAGATCCTGCCTTCAGGCGGGATGACAAAATTATTCTTCCTCATCAAAACTCATTGCTTCCTTAGTGGTCATAAGCAATTCGTACTCTTCTTTGCTTCCTACGATCATGTTTTCAAACTCACGTAAGCCAGTACCCGCAGGAATATGGTGCCCGGTGATAACATTTTCTTTCAGTCCAAGCATTTCGTCTGTCTTACCCTGTATGGCTGCAGAACTTAACACTTTGGTGGTTTCCTGGAAAGATGCGGCAGATATCCAGCTATGTGTACCCAATGAAGCCTTAGTTATACCCAGCAGCAATGGTGAAGAGGTAGCAGGTTTTGCATCACGGAATTCAGCTAATTTTTTATCCGCTCTTCTCAAAACAGAATTTTCTTCACGCACATCACGTAAGGTTGCGATCTGTCCTGGTTTTAATTTAGTACTGTCGCCTGCATCAGTTACTACCTTCTTATCATAGATATAATCGTTTTCAACATTAAAGTCAAACCGGTCTTCAGTATCCCCTTCCAGGAATTTAGTATCTCCGGCATCTTCAATGGTTACTTTACGCATCATTTGTCTAACGATAACTTCAATGTGTTTATCATTGATCTTAACACCCTGCAAACGATATACTTCCTGTATCTCATTAACAACATATTCCTGTACAGCAAATGGCCCTTTAATAGCCAGAATATCTGCCGGTGCAGTTTGTCCGTCACTTAAGGCCGCACCTGCTTTTACAAAATCACCATCCTGAACCAGGATCTGGCGTGACAATGGAACAAGGTATTTTTTAACAACGCTGTCTTTTGCTTCAACAATGATCTCCCTGTTACCCCGCTTGATAGCCCCGAACGTAACCACACCATCAATCTCACAAACTACTGCCGGGTTACTTGGGTTTCTTGCTTCAAACAATTCTGTAACACGTGGCAAGCCACCTGTAATATCTTTCAACTTGCTTAATACCCTTGGAATTTTTACCAATACCTGTCCGCTTCTTACATCATCTCCTTCCTCTACTACAATATGCGAACCTACAGGTAAATTATATGCTTTTTTATCTTTTCCTTCAATGATAATTACCGGCAATTTGGTTTTATCTTTTGTTTCAATAACTACTTTTTCCCTGTGGCCTGTTTGTTCATCTGCTTCATCACGGTAAGTAATACCCTCAATTAAGCTTTCAAATTTAACAACCCCGTGCACTTCCGCAACAATTACGTTATTGAACGGATCCCATGTACAAATGATATCTCCCTTATTAACTTTTTGACCATCCTTTACATTTAAGATGGCTCCATAAGGAATATGCATGGTATTTAATAACCTGTCTGATTTTACATCAATATTCCTTATCTCACCTGTACGGCCAATAACTACATTTATTTTTTTGCCTTCATAGTTTTCGGTATGTACGCTACGTAATCCATCGAATTGTATTGTACCATCAAATTTAGCAGGTAAAGTAGATTCAACTGAAGCAGAGCCGGCCACACCACCAACGTGGAAAGTACGAAGCGTTAACTGCGTACCGGGTTCACCGATACTTTGTGCTGCAATGATACCAACTGCATCACCACGCTGTGCCAGCATGCCTGAGGCCAGGTTTTTACCATAGCATTTTACACATACGCCGCGTTTACTTTCGCAGGTTAACACAGAACGAATTTCAACAGTCTCTATTCCACTTTCATCTATTTGCTTAGCCATTTCTGCACTGATCTCTTCACCGGCTTCAATTAATAATTCATCATTTAAAGGATTGTACACATTATGTAATGAGGTCCTTCCTTCAATCCTGTCGCTTAAGCCTTCTATAACATCCTCATTATCTTTTAATGCAGATGTAGCTATACCACGTAATGTGCCGCAATCTTCTTCATTAATTACCACGTCTTGGCTAACGTCAACCAAACGACGGGTTAAGTAACCGGCATCAGCAGTTTTAAGAGCCGTATCGGCCAGACCCTTACGGGCACCGTGAGTAGAGATAAAGTATTCCAATACACTTAAACCATCTTTAAAATTGGCAAGGATCGGATTTTCAATGATCTCACTTCCTGATGAACCTGATTTACGTGGCTTAGCCATCAAACCTCTTAAACCAGCCAGCTGTTTGATCTGTTGTTTGCTACCACGGGCGCCGCTATCAAGCATCATATAAACGGAATTGAATCCTTGTTTATCAGCAGCTAATTCACGTATAAGCGTTTCAGTTACTTTTGTATCAACCCTGCTCCAGATATCAATGATCTGGTTATATCGTTCATTGTTAGTTATCAATCCATTGTTATAGTTCTCCCACACTTCATCAACTTCGCCCTGAGCATTATTGATCATATCCTGTTTAACTTCCGGAATGATCAGGTCATTAATATTAAATGATAACCCACCACGGAAAGCCATACGGTAACCCAGTGTTTTAATATCATCAAGGAATTTAGCGGTAATAGGAACACTGGTCCATTTGATAATATCGCCAATGATCTCACGTAAAGCTTTTTTAGTTAACAAGGTATTAATAAAACCAACTGTCTTGGGTACATGCTGATTAAAGATCACACGTCCTACTGTAGTTTCTATTAATTTGTTGGTCAATGAACCGTCGGGATTACGGAAATCAGCTTTTACTTTTATATTGGCATGAAGGTCGATCACTTTTTCATTGTAAGCGATGATCACTTCTTCCGCAGAATAAAATGATTTGCCTTCGCCTTTTACTCTCTCCGCTTCTGTTGATTTTTTTCCTTTGGTGATGTAGTACAATCCTAATACCATGTCCTGTGAAGGAAGAGTAATTGGTGTACCATTCTGCGGATTCAGAATATTATGTGACGACAACATCAGTAATTGTGCTTCTAATACAGCAGCATTACTTAATGGTACATGAACCGCCATCTGGTCACCATCAAAATCCGCGTTGAAAGCCGTAGTTACCAACGGATGCAATTGGATAGCTTTTCCTTCTATCAGTTTTGGTTGAAAAGCCTGTATTGATAAACGGTGTAATGTTGGGGCCCTGTTTAACATTACAGGGTGGCCCTTTAAAATATTCTCAAGAATATCCCAGATGATGGCTTCTTTTTTATCCACCAGTTTACGGGCACTCTTTACTGTTTTTACTATACCTCTTTCAATCAGTTTGCGAATAATAAATGGCTTGAATAATTCTGCAGCCATATCTTTTGGCAAACCACATTCGTGCATTTTTAATTCAGGTCCAACCACAATTACAGAACGTCCGGAATAATCCACACGTTTGCCTAACAGGTTTTGACGAAAACGTCCCTGCTTACCTTTTAATACGTCTGATAAAGATTTCAATGCACGTCCGCCTTCTGCTTTTACAGCATTTGATTTACGGCTGTTATCAAATAATGAATCGATCGCTTCCTGTAACATCCGCTTTTCATTACGCAGGATCACTTCAGGCGCTTTAATTTCTAATAATCTTTTTAACCGGTTATTACGAATAATAACCCGGCGATAAAGGTCATTCAGGTCAGATGAGGCAAATCGTCCGCCATCCAATGGTACGAGTGGACGAAGTTCGGGTGGAATAACAGGAATATATTGCATCACCATCCACTCCGGGCGGTTGTTGATCCTTGTATTGGCATCCCTGAAACTTTCTACTACGCTTAAACGCTTTAAGGCATCTGCCTTACGTTGCTGTGAAGTTTCGTTGGCTGCTGCATTACGAAGATCAAAACTTAATTGATCCAGGTTAATGCGTTTTAATAATTCATGAACCGCTTCAGCGCCCATTTTGGCGATGAATTTATTGGGGTCTTCATCCGGTAAATGCTGGTTATCTTTTGGTAAAGTATCCAGTATGTCCAGGTATTCTTCTTCAGTCAGCAGATCGCCATAATTCTGTCCTTTATCCGCACGGATCCCGGTTTGTATCACTACAAATCGCTCGTAATAAACTATACTTTCCAGTTTTTTAGAACTCATCCCCAATAAATAACCGATCTTATTTGGCAATGATTTAAAATACCAGATATGTACCACAGGAACCACCAGTTTAATGTGCCCCATTCTTTCCCGGCGTACTTTCTTCTCTGTTACTTCTACACCGCAACGGTCGCATACAATACCCTTATAACGGATACGCTTGTACTTACCGCAGGCACATTCATAATCCTTTACCGGGCCAAATATCCTCTCGCAAAACAAACCGTCACGTTCAGGTTTGTAGGTACGATAGTTTATGGTTTCAGGCTTTAATACCTCACCGTAACTTTTTTCTAAAATACTGTCCGGTGATGCCAATCCGATTGTGATCTGGGAAAATGTTGGCCTTGGACGGTTTTCTTTTTTGAATGCCATATGATAAATAATAATTAGTAATTAATAATTGATAATTCTTTTGAAACCATCATTTGATCTTCATTCAGCATCGTTGTGTCACTCACTTGTACTTTTTCAGCTTTATTCAACTTTCCTCATACTCTTTCAAGTTCCCCCTGTCTGCCGACAGGCAGGCTTTAGAGGCGGAGGGGGGTTAATCAAATTTCAGATCCAATCCCAATCCTCTTAACTCATGCACTAATACATTGAACGATTCAGGTATACCGGCTTTCGGAATATTATCTCCTTTCACAATAGCTTCATATGTTTTAGCCCTTCCGATGATATCATCAGATTTAAGCGTAAGCAATTCCTGTAAAATGTTAGAAGCTCCGTAAGCTTCCAAAGCCCAAACCTCCATCTCACCAAAACGTTGTCCGCCAAATTGTGCTTTACCACCCAATGGTTGTTGTGTAATTAAGCTATATGGCCCAATGGAACGGGCATGCATTTTATCATCCACCATATGGTGTAGCTTAATGATGTAAATAATACCAACAGTTGCTTTTTGATCAAAGCGTTCTCCGGTTTCACCATCATATAAATAAGTATGACCAAATTTAGGCAAACCTGCATTAGTGATATTTTCATCTATCTCTGCAACACTGGCGCCATCAAAAATTGGTGTGGCAAAACGACATCCTAATTTTTCACCGGCCCATCCCAATACCGTTTCATAGATCTGTCCAAGGTTCATACGACTTGGTACACCCAATGGATTTAAAACAATATCAACAGGTGTTCCATCTTCAAGGAAAGGCATATCTTCCTGGCGAACGATCTTGGCAACAATACCTTTGTTACCATGGCGACCCGCCATTTTATCTCCCACTTTAAGTTTACGTTTAACCGCCATGTATACTTTGGCCAGTTTCAAAACACCCGCTGGTAATTCATCTCCTATCGAAATATTAAACTTCTCTCTTTTATATCTTCCTAATTCTTCGTTGAATTTGATATTGAAGTTGTGTAATAAAATATTAATGAGATCATCTGTTTTTGCATCACCGCTCCATCCCAATGGATTTACGTTTTGATAATCAATATTGGCTAAATTCTTTGCATTGAATTTAGCGCCTTTGCCGATCAACACTTCGCCAAAATTGTTGCTTACACCGGTACTGGTCTTATCTTTCAACAAAGTTTGTAATTTGTTGATCAATAACTCCATCAGGTCAATTTCATTCTTCTCATGCGTTTTTTCGATCTTATCCAGCTGTGCTTTCTCTCTTACTTTGGCATTCTTATCTTTCTTGGCTCTCTGGAATAATTTTTTATCAATGATCACACCTTCTGTACCACTTGGTGCTTTTAAAGAAGCGTCTTTTGCATCACCTGCTTTATCTCCAAAGATGGCACGCAATAATTTTTCTTCCGGTGTAGGATCACTTTCTCCTTTTGGTGTTATTTTACCAATGATTATATCACCTTCCTTAACATGAGCTCCGATACGGATGATACCGTTTGAGTCCAGGTCTTTGGTTGCTTCTTCACTAACATTGGGAATATCGGGTGTCAGTTCTTCTTCACCTAATTTAGTATCCCGTACTTCAATTTCAAACTCACTGATATGAATAGACGTGAATAGATCTTCTTTAACTACTTTTTCACTGATCACGATCGCATCCTCAAAGTTGTAACCTTTCCATGGCATAAAAGCCACTTTCATATTTCTGCCTAATGCAAGTTCTCCGCCTTTGGTTGCATAACCTTCGGTTAAAAAATCTCCTTCAGTTACTTTTTGTCCTTTAATAACAGCTGGGCGCAGGTTAATACAGGTTTCCTGGTTGGTTCTAACAAACTTGGTTAGTTTATAGATGATCAGGTCTTCGTCAAAACTTACCAGTTGCTGAATTTCATTTCTTTTATAACGAACATGGATCTCATTGGCATCTACAAATTCAACAACACCATCTCCATCTGCATGGATCTGGATCCTAGCATCACGTGCAGCTTTTCCTTCCAAACCGGTACCAACAATTGGCACTTCCGGTTTAATTAACGGTACAGCCTGGCGTTGCATGTTTGATCCCATCAGGGCACGGTTGGCATCATCATGTTCCAGGAACGGAATTAACGATGCACTTAAACCAACGATCTGGTTAGGTGCCACATCCATATATTCAACTTCTGTTTTATCCAGGATCGGGAAGTCACCCGTTTGGCGGCTCTTGATCTTGTCTTCAACAAAATTCCCTTTCGCATCCATTACAATATTCGCCTGAGCGATCTTTGCAGTATCTTCTTCTTCGGCACTAAGGAAAGTTATTTTCTTCATGTCTGCCTTTCCATCTGTTACCTTATGATAAGGCGTTTCAATAAAGCCCATATCATTGATCTTGGCATGTACACAAAGTGTAGATATCAATCCAATGTTTGGTCCTTCCGGTGTTTCAATCGTACATAAACGGCCATAATGAGAATAATGTACGTCACGTACCTCAAAACCTGCACGCTCCCTGCTTAAACCACCGGGTCCAAGTGCGGAGATACGACGCTTATGCGTGATCTCACTTAATGGATTGGTTTGATCCAGGAACTGAGAAAGCTGTGATGTACCAAAGAAGGAATTGATCACAGAAGATAATGTTCTGGCATTGATCAGGTCAACGGGGGTAAACACCTCGTTATCCCTTACGTTCATACGTTCCCGTATGGTACGTGCCATCCTGGCCAAACCAACACCAAACTGTGCATATAATTGTTCTCCTACTGTACGTACACGACGGTTGCTTAAATGATCAATATCATCTACTTCACTTTTACCATTGGTTAATAAAACCAGTGTTTTAATGATGGCAATGATATCATCTTTGGTCAACACTTTCTTTTCGATAGGAAAATTCAATCCAAGGCGACGGTTGATCTTATAACGACCCACTTCACCAAGGTCATATCGCTTGTCACTGAAGAATAATTTATCAATGATACCACGTGCTGTTTCATCATCAGGAGCATCAGCGCCACGTAATTGTTTGTAGATATGTTGTACTGCCTCCAACTCACTGTTAGAAGTATCTTTATTTAATGTATTGTAGATAATTGCATAATCACCACTTACTTCTTCTTTTTGTATAAAGATACTTTTAACATCCATTTCAAGGATCTGGGCAATATTGGCTTCATCCAAAACGCTATCCCTTTCCAAAACGATTTCGTTCCTTTCAATAGAAACTACTTCACCCGTATCTTCATCTACAAAATCTTCTACCCATGTACGCAATACCCTGGCGGCTAAACGCTTTCCAACACAATTAGCCAGCGTTTTTTTATCGGCTTTAACTTCATTGGCCATGCCAAATAATTCCAGGATATCTTTATCGGTTTCAAACCCGATAGATCGTAATAAGGTTGTTACCGGAAATTTTTTCTTACGGTCAATATAAGCAAACATCACATTATTAATGTCTGTTGCAAATTCCATCCAGGCACCTTTAAAAGGAATAACTCTTGCTGAATAGATTTTAGTTCCGTTTGGATGCACTGATTGACCAAAGAATACTCCTGGCGAACGGTGCAACTGGCTAACTACAACCCTTTCAGCACCATTGATAACAAATGTACCACGTGGTGTCATGTAGGGAATATTACCCAGGAATACATCCTGAACTATAGTCTGGAAGTCCACATGTTCCTCATCATTACAACTCAAACGCAGTTTCGCTTTTAAGGGAACAGCATAAGTTAACCCCCTTTCAATACACTCTTCGATGGTGTAACGTGGTGGATCAACGAAATAGTCCAGAAATTCCAGTACAAAAATGTTACGGGTATCTGTAATAGGAAAATTTTCCTTGAATACACGGAACAATCCCTCAACATTACGTTTATCAGGAGTAGTTTCTAACTGGAAAAAGTCTTTGAATGATTGGATCTGGATTCCGAGCAAATCGGGTGTTTCCGCCAGGAGTTCAACTTTTCCGAAATTGATACGCTTGGAGGCGATAGTTTTAGTTGCAGACATATTGTAAATAAGACGTTTAAGTGTGCAGAAGACCCATTAACTTAGGGCATAGAAAACAACTATTGCCACTAACCCTAAATTAAGGACGGCAAAGGTAGGAAATAAAATCTGATTTATAAATTTAGGTGTACGTTTTTTTACTGAAATGATAAGGTTTTTGTGGAAAATTTATGAGAAACCTGTTTTTAGCAATTTTTTGACTGTATTTCTGGGGTATTTTGGATAAAGTAAAGGCCGGAAATAACATTTCCGGCCTTTAAACGTATTTTATTGTTGCTTAATTAAGCTACTTCAACATCCGCACCTGCTTCTGCTAATTTTGCTTTTAAGTCTTCTGCAGTTGCTTTATCAACACCTTCTTTAACTGGTTTTGGAGCACCATCAACCAGGTCTTTTGCTTCTTTAAGTCCCAATCCGGTTAATTCCTTAACGATCTTTACAACGGCCAATTTGTTAGGCCCTGCAGCTTTCAAAATAACATCGAAAGTTGATTTCTCTTCAACTGCTGCGGCACCATCGCCACCACCGGCACTAACTACAACTGCTGCTGCAGCTGGTTCGATACCATATTCTGATTTTAAAAATTCAGCTAATTCCTGAACTTCTTTTACTGTTAAACCTACCAGGTTTTCAGCTAATGCTTTTACGTCTGCCATAATGTTTAATTTT
>JAYVUE010000192.1:0-13676 GCA_043788195.1 Chitinophagaceae bacterium | reverse complement strand
TTGCCGAAAGCGGTGCCTTTATGATGATGGATAATGGTATTGAAATGCAGACCATTTTTGGTGATGGCTCCGAACAAAGCCAGAGCGGGGGGTTCCTGGGAAAATTATTGGGTGCAGGAAAGCGTTTACTGGTAGGCGAAAGTTTGTTCATGACCGCTTTTACCAATACCGGCCAGGGAAAAAAGAAAGTGAGTTTTGCAGCACCATACACCGGTAAGATCATTGTATTTGAACTTGCAAAATATGGCGGAAAGATCATTGCGCAGAAAGATGCATTTTTATGTGCGGCCAAAGGTGTTAGCATTGGTATTGAATTTCAGAAAAAATTAGGAACGGGTATTTTCGGTGGCGAAGGTTTTATCATGGAAAAATTAGAAGGCGACGGATTAGCTTTTGCGCATGCCGGCGGATATGTAGTGGAAAAAGAATTGCAGGCCGGTGAAATTTTAAAAGTGGATACGGGTTGTGTGGTGGCTTATACAGCAGGAGTAGATTTTGATATTGAATTTATTCGGGGTATCAAAAACTGGATGTTTGGCGGCGAAGGATTATTCTTTGCTAAAATGCAGGGCCCCGGAAAAGTATGGTTGCAATCCTTGCCCATCAGCCGTTTGGCCGGACGAATAATGCAATATGGTACTTATAAACGTAAAGAAGAAGGTGGAATTTTAGGTGGACTGGGGAATTTATTAGATGGAAGGGAATAAACTGGATACTGCCCGCCCGGGTGATCTGGTCGGACGGGGATACTAGATACTTGATACTTGATTTTTTAATTCAGGTCTTCTTTTATTTAAAAGAAGCTGTAATAAGTCCGGGTCTGCAAAATCCAGTATCTAGTATCCAGCATCAGTTTTCATGCATGGCAATTCAATAAATGTTTTTCCTAAATAGATCCGGTGTTCTGCTTTTATAAAATCATTTGCATTGGCTTCAAAAATATTGGGTACATATTTCTGTGGGTTACGATCAATTAAAGGAAACCAGGTGCTTTGTATTTGTATCATCAACCTGTGCCCTTTTTTAAATACATGATTTACCTGGTGCAGGTCAATTACAAACTCTTCTTGTTTATTGGGAACAAGTGGTGATGGATGCTCGAAACTTTTTCTAAAACGTCCACGAAAAACTTCCATAGCTACCGGTAACTGGTAATTGCTCATTAGTAAATTTTTACTGTCAATATCGGGATACACATCAATAAGTTTTACGATCCAGTCGGCATCGGTGCCACTGGTGCTGGCAAAAAGATGAGCTGTTATTTTTCCGGTAACAACCAGGGCCTCTTTCAAACTATCCATTGTAAAACTTACTACATCGGGCCTTGAAGAAATAAAACGCTGGTCTTCTACCTGCCATTGCCTCCACCGGCTACCCGTGCCATAAGTAGCTTCAATCGGAAGCGAACGATAGGGTACGGGATGCATGGGGTCGCTGATAAACGATACATATCCATTGGTGGAAGCGGGTAATTCAAAAGCCGCAGTATTATTTTCTCTTGCGTATAATTTTTTTATCGTTGCTTCTTTTGGCGGCCAGCTGGTATAGGTTTTCCATACATTGGTTCCGGTTTGAAAACAATTGGCTTCATCAAATTTTCCGTCGCCAATTCCTTTGAGCCAGTAATCGAACCATTTTTTTTGTAATGCCTGGAACCAAACAGCGGTACTGCTTTCAAAATCTATTTTGCCAAGGCTATCAGCTTTTATCCTTGCCCATTGCCCGTGATTCCATGGACCTAAAACAAGAAAATTATTATTGGTCTTGTCTTTTTTCTCCATGTGGCCATACATCAGTTGCGGACCGTTAATATCTTCCTGGTCGTAATATCCGCCTACATGCAATTGTGGTATTTGTGCATACTCAACATAATTCAACGGTGAATTTTTTTGCCAGAATTCATCATAAGCAGGGTGCTTTACAAAATTGTTCCAGGTAGGAATTTTTCCATGAAAATATTTTTCATTTACGTTCTTCAGTGATCCTAATTTAAGGTACCAATCATACAGGTCAAATTGCGGAAAAGGGAAATCACTATCTGTTGTCTTATCAAATTCCACTTCGTAGCTGTATTCCATTCCATAACTTAAACGAAAGGCCCCGTTGTGATGAAAATCGTCTCCCAAAAAAAGGTCACCCATGCAGGCTTGTTCGCTGGAGGCTTTCAATGCAGGATGCGGATCAACTGCGCCAACCAATGCTAACCAACCGGGATATGATATGCCATGGATACCGGCTTTACCATTATTGTCCGGTACATTTTTCACTAACCAATCCACCACATCCCAGGTATCTGTACTTTCATCAACTGCCCCCTTTATTTTTTGATGAATGAGTGGCTGGTGAATTTCCATAACGCCTTCACTTTTGTATTTACCACGTATATCCTGGAAAACAAAAATATAACCGCCCCTGGCCAATTCTGCCAGGTAAGGAACTTTATAAATATCATAGCTCTGGTCTTTTGAAGCGCCGTAAGGAGTGCGTTGTATCAATATGGGTAATGTTGCTGTTGAATGGGCAGGGGAGAGGACAACGGTATAAAGTTTTATTCCATCCCTCATGGGTATCATGAACTCTGTTTTTTTATAAGTCTCGGTTTGCTGTGCAGTAATAAATGAACAGCAAAAAAATGATAAGCCCAGTAAAACTATTTTATTTTTCATACATGTGGTTTAGAACAGGAAGTTACTCATTCCCAGGCGCCCACCTGAAAATATTTTTAGAAATATTTGGAATTGTAAATTATTTATCGTATATTTGCGATATAAAATAAAACAATGGCTATTCACAAGAAAGAAGAGTTCACCCAAAAAGAGCAGGACCTGGCTGAATTTGCCAAGTCATTGGCTCATCCTGCACGAATTGCTATATTAAAATTGTTAGCACAGCGCAACGAATGTATCTGTGGTGAGATCGTGGAAGTATTACCACTTTCGCAATCTACAGTTAGCCAACATTTAAAAGAACTTAAAAATGCAGGACTCATAGATGGTAGTGTAGATGGCCCACGCAGCTGTTATTGTATCAACTGGAAAGCATTCGAAAAATTTAATGCCGAGTTTAGTTTTTTATTTAATAACCTGAAATTGAAGAACGAGAAGGCATGTTGTTAACTAGGCCCCTCTCTATTTCTCCCCGAATGCCCCATCTTGAGCTACGCTCGTTCCCTTAGCAGGGAACCCAGAAGGGGGAGGAAAAGGAGAAGATTTAAGCGGAGAAAAAAGCGAAGCGTACGATATATTAAATGAAGCATTGGTTTAACAAGCCGCCAACTTCGAGTTTCCTTTCCCTCGGAGAGGGGTTGGGGTGAGGCCGAAAAGTATTGAATTTATGAACTGCCAACTCCGCTTTCCCTTTCCTTCGGAGAGGGGTTGGGGTGAGGCCTAAAAGTATTGAATTTATGAACTGCCAACTCCGCTTTCCCTCTCCTTCGGAGTGGGGTTGGGGTGAGGTCTAAAAAGTAAAATCATGAACAATGAATTTCAAATTAAAGAACTTGTAAAAGAAAAGTACGCAGCTATTGCAGAGCAAACAAAAGACCAGAATGCCAGTTCCTGTTGTGGCGCTACATCATCCTGCTGTGGTGATGAAGTGTACAATATTATGGCAGATGATTATACAAAGCTGGAGGGCTATAACCCTGATGCAGACCTTGGCCTGGGTTGTGGGCTGCCAACCGAATTTGCAAAAATAAAAACGGGCGATACGGTTATTGACCTAGGTAGTGGTGCGGGTAACGATGCATTTATTGCACGTAGGTTTGTTGGTGAAAGCGGAAAGGTAATTGGTATTGATTTTACAGCACCCATGATCAAAAGGGCAAGAGCCAATGCCGAAAAATTAGGATTGAATAATGTTGAATTTCGACAGGGTGATATTGATGACATGCCGGTAACCAGCAATTTTGCTGATGTTATTGTAAGTAACTGCGTGTTGAATTTAGTACCCAATAAACACAAAGTGATTAGCGAAATATACAGGGTATTAAAACCCGGCGGCCATTTTTCTATCTCGGATATTGTTTTGGAAGGAGAACTTCCGGCCAAATGGAAAGAAGTTGCAGAATTATATGCCGGTTGTGTAAGCGGTGCTGTTCAAAAGCAGGTTTACCTGGAAATTATTGAAGCGGCAGGATTTAAAAATGTGACCCTGCAAAAAGATAAAGCCATCATCATTCCGGATGATATACTGGCTAATTATTTAACGCCGGAAGAAATTACTACTTATAAAAATGGTAAAACTAAAATTACAAGTATAACCGTGTATGCTGAAAAGCCGGCAAAAGATGACAGGAATTGTTGTGAACCGGGAAGTGGGTGTTGTTAAACAAGACCGGTGAGTCACCCCAGAGGGTGACTCACCGGTAATTAAAGATCATGAAAAAGAAAATACTTTTCGTTTGTATCGAAAATTCTAACCGCTCCCAAATGAGCCAGGCATTTGCAAAAATACATGGTGGAAAAAATATTGAAGCATATAGTGCAGGTAGTAAACCAAGCGGACTTGTAAATCCTAAAGCCATTGCAGCAATGAAAGAACTGGGATACGCATTAAATAAACATGAAAGTAAAAGCCTCGATGAAGTAAAACAATACGCACCCTTTGATGTAGTGGTAACAATGGGTTGCGGTGATGCCTGCCCCTGGATGTCTTCAAAAAAATTCATCGACTGGCAAATACCGGACCCAAAAAATATGGATTCTGAAGCATTTAATGAAGTGAGGGATCTGATTAGTTTGAAGGTAAAGAGATTAATAAAAGAAGAAACTATTGATCAAAATGGTTTGAAGATTGATTGATGATTTTCGGATTTCAAACGAGCATAAAACTCAATTGCATAACGATTTGTCATACTTGCTACATAGTCGCAAATGCAACCAAGTTGCCCAGGTGTTAATACTTTTTCGGTTTCTGCATCACTATCCTTATGCTGATCAAAAATTTCTTTAAAATCATCAGGTAATAAATTAGGCTGTTTGCATAAAGTTGTAAATATTTCTGAAACTATTTCTTCTACTCTGTAATCTACTATTTGAATTTTTGAAGTTTTAGTTATAGTTAAATATATAAAATGCTTAATAAAAGACATTTATGAAAAATAGCTTTGCACTAATCATTTAATAAATAAGATAACACAATATAAAATAATCGAATTAACATTTCAAAATAATATTTCTTAACATTTGCACAATAACGATTGTAAATGTTAATTATTGCTATCAACTGTTGCTAGCAATGGCATAAAAAAATTGCCAAAGCATTAAACCCTGGCAATAATTAAATGCATTTAATTATATACAAATTATTTTCTGCTGATCTTGGATAGTAAACGCAGTATTTCCAGGTATAACCAAACAATGGTTACCAACAATCCAAATGCGCCATACCATTCCATATATTTTGGCGCACCCAATTCTGCGCCGCGTTCTATCATATCAAAATCAAGGATCAGGTTCAAAGCTGCCAAAGCCACAACAAAAACAGAAAAGCCAATTCCCATGGCACTGCCCTCATGTAAAAAAGGAATTTGAATACCAAAAGAACTTAACCCCCAGGCGAGCAAATAAAAAATGGCGATACCTGCTGTAGCGGTAATGATTATTGCCCTGAATTTTTCAGTGGCTTTAATTATTTTAAAACTGTATAATAAATACATGGCGATAGCAGTTCCAAACGTAAGACCCACTGCATTTATAACAATACCCGGTGCCTGCGCTGCAAAAGCAAAATTATAATAAGCCGATATGGCACCTACAAATAGTCCTTCCAGTAATGCATAGGCAGGGGCCAGCCAGGGTGCCCATTCTTTTTTAAACATCATTACAATGGCAACCACTAATCCACCAATGGCACCAATTAAAATTAATGGCTGAACATTGCCACCGCCCGCAAATTCTTTCCATGAATAAAAAGCTGTACCCATCACCATTAAAAATAAAAATCCAAACTTGTTCAGCGTGCCGCGAACAGTCATGGCATTTTCATGTGATACTACATCATCAAGAATGGTATCAGAAAATCTTTTTTCTGATAATGTTGGATTGCCGGATTTAAAAAAAGCCATAGTTGTAAATTTTAGATAATGAAATTAAACAATAATCAGGAAATGTCAATTTAGTTTTTTAGCTCAGGATATTTACTTAACACTTCAAAATTGTATTCATCCTTTGCCTTTAATTTTTTTATTAATAAATGTAGTTCGGCAGAGTCAAAAGCATCTTCATACACCTGGTCGTGTGCAAGTAATACCAGGTGGTTTGGTGTTTTGTTTTTACTGTGGGTAAACATACTGTCGATCTGTATCAGCAATTCGTCACTGTTATTTTTTAATTTTAAAGACGCATCGTAATGCCATTCAAGGTCCCATCCTACTTCGGTATACCCATTTTTAAAGATGCTGTCTGCTGCTGCTTTACTGTTCCTGATATCAGTGCTGGTAATTGTTGCAGTTCGCCAGGTATTTCTTCCCGGCAAGCGGACGATGTTGCTCTGTAATTGTAAACTGTCGGCACAGCGCTTAAAATCTTTTACTGCACTGTAAGGCACCAAATAAAATTTTGCAAATTTATTATTGAATGCATGTGTGAAACTATGATTGGCAATTTCAAAATATTTGTTGGCAACAAGACTGTCAAAAACAGCGGTTTGTTCCGGGCTTCCATATACATGTTCACCTATAATGAACAATGTAACTGATACCTGTTCTTCTTCAACAATGTGCATCATTTTTTTTGTGCCTTTGTTAGGCCCGTCATCAAAAGTCAGGTAAATTGTTTTTGCCTTCTTTCTAACAATTGGTTTGTTGATTGGTTTGCTGGTTGCATCCGGAAGAGAAAACTGAATGTTAGATACTGAGGTTGTTGTTGCTGTTTCATAATAATGGCAGGTGGTAAAAACAACGGTAATAAAAGAGGTTCTTAAAAACTGTGAAGCCACTTGCCCGGCTTCCGAATCAGGGTCCATAAAAGAGGGGTATAAAATTTTGTATAGTGAAGATATTATTGCGGCAGCGCCTTTTCCAAATCGGGCTTGTTAAATATTCTATAATCCTACCCCTTCAACTTTCAACTTTCAACTTTCAACCTTCAACTTTCAACCTTATCTTTGCCCAATGGAGCAGTTGATCAAACAAATTGAATTGTACAAAGCAGAAATAGCAGGATCAGATTATGGCGATGCAGAGTCTTTCCGCATAAAATACCTTGGTACAAAAGGACTGGTAAAGACCATCATGGGCGAAATGAAAAATGTGACCCCGGAGAATAAAAAAGCGGCAGGTCAATTATTGAATGAATTCAAATTTTTTGTTGAAGAAAAGTATGAAGTACTAAAAAAGACGACAGACAACGGACAACCAACCACTGGAAATACAATTGATCTAACACTTCCCGGAGATGCTTTACCCATTGGTAGCCGCCACCCGATCAGTCTGGTGCAAAATAAGATCATTTCTATTTTTCAGCGTCTGGGTTTTGCAGTAGCCGAAGGCCCCGAGATTGAAGATGACTGGCACAATTTTACTGCACTTAACCTGCCGCAAAATCATCCTGCACGTGATATGCAAGATACATTTTACATATCTCATTCCGCCAATGGTGGAACCGATTGGCTTTTACGTACCCATACTTCGAGTGTGCAGGTACGTGAGATGGAAAAGGGAAAATTACCGATACGTATAATTTGCCCCGGAAGGGTTTACCGCAATGAAACCATCAGTGCAAGAGCGCATTGTTTTTTTAACCAGGTAGAAGGATTATATATTGCTGAAAATGTTTCTTTTGCCGACCTTAAACAAACGCTTTACTTTTTTGTACAGGAGATGTTTAGTTCAACTGTAAAAGTGCGTTTCCGCCCTTCTTATTTTCCGTTTACAGAGCCCAGTGCAGAGATGGATATCAGTTGCCTTATCTGTGATGGCGAGGGTTGCAGTGTATGTAAAAAAACAGGATGGGTAGAGATATTGGGATGTGGTATGGTTCATCCAAATGTGTTGGATAATTGTGGAATTGACAGCAATAAATACACGGGCTTTGCTTTTGGAATGGGAATTGAAAGAATAGCGATGCTTAAATACCAGATAAAAGACCTTCGGCTGTTCAGTGAAAATGATGTGAGGTTTTTGAAACAGTTTACGGGTGCGGTATAAGACCCCCTAAATCCCCCTAAAGGGGGACTTAGAGAATTAATATTTAGGCATTGAAACAGATGAGTAAAACACCGAGCCCAACAACACTTTCAAAACAGAAAAAATAGAATTAAGCATGGCTAATTTTAATTTGGAATTACAAAATTACAGGCTGAACTTGCTGAAAAAACAGCACTTTTTTACCGATTATTAATTAAGGAACTTGAGCAGAGAGGAGCAGCCGAGAATTTCGATTTTGAACCGTTAGCGAAAAGTTTAGAAATGAACTCTTCAGAAGGGAGAGCGTTTAAAATAGCACAGGATAAAATAAATAAATATCGGCAGTAAAATGGGATTTCTTAGCTGCTGGTAAATTTAACTATATCATTGCCAATATTTAAATAGGCTGATTGATTTCGTTCTCTTCTTTAATTAATAAATTTACAAATCACTCTAATCTTTTAAAGTCCCTTTAGGGATTTAGGATATGTCTCAATCAATTAACACTATCTGCGTTATCGGGGCCGGCACCATGGGTAGCGGCATTGCACAGGTAGCAGCACAAAGCGGCTACTACACGTTGCTGTTTGATATTAATGAAGAGGTTCTTGAAAAAGCAAAAATTGCTATTCAAAAAAATCTTCAATATGCAGTAGACAAACAAAAAATAGCAATAGCAGAAAAAGAAACTATTTATAGCAGCATCAAATTTATCACCGATACCAATGATTGCCTGGCCGATGTTATAATAGAAGCTATTGTAGAAAAAGCAGCAGCTAAAATTTCTATATTTAATCAATTGGCAGAAGTAAACCATGCAGAAGCTATTTTTGCCACCAACACATCTTCATTGTCTGTTTCTTCTATCCAGGCAAAAATTGTTCATCCCGAAAGAGTAGTAGGGATGCACTTTTTTAACCCGGCACCATTAATGAAATTAGTGGAAGTGGTAAAAGGCGATCAAACCAGCGATGAAGTGGCACAAACTATTTATGATCTGTGCAAGCTGATGAATAAAACTCCGGTGATGTGTAAAGATGCTCCGGGCTTTATCGTTAACCGTGTGGCCCGTCATTATTATTTAGAAGCAATGAAACTGGTAGAGAATGGTATTGCAACCATCGAAACTGTTGATGAAGTAATGGAAGCTACCGGATTTAAAATGGGCCCTTTTAAACTAATGGACCTTATCGGGATGGATATCAACCTGGCGGTAACGCAATCTTTATACGAAGCCTGTAATAAAGAAGAACGATTTAAACCTTCGCCGATTCAAATTGATAAAGTTTCAAAAGGAGAGCTGGGGCGGAAATCAGGTAAAGGGTTTTATAATTATACTTGAAAATGTTTACAAAGTTAACAGCGTTGATAAAATTATTCTATTCGATATTCCCTTTATTAATTTTATGAACACTATCAAATAATCAATATCAACAATATGATTCTTGTTACAGGCGGCGCAGGTTTATTAGGCAATGAATTAATTACACAATTACTTTCACAGGGCAGGCAGGTACGGGCAATTTATAATAAAACACCTTTGCAGCATTTTTATACCGGCAACCTTGAGCAAATTCAATGTAATATATTAGACGTAGTAGGCCTTGAAGAAGCGATGGTGGGAGTAGAACAGGTATATCACTGTGCTGCAATAGTTAGCTTTATTCCATCAAAGAAAAGGGAAATGTTTAAAATAAATATTGAAGGAACGGCCAATGTTGTGAATGTAGCATTAGATGCCCGAGTAAAAAAAATGGTACACGTAAGTTCTGTTGCTGCATTGGGAAGGATAAGAGAAAATGAACAAATTAATGAAACAATGAACTGGACAGAAGAAACAAGCAACAGCCATTACGGACAAAGCAAATACCTGGCAGAGTTGGAAGTATGGCGTGGGATTGGGGAAGGTTTAAATGCCGTTATTGTTAATCCTGTTATTATTTTGGGTGCTGGTGATTGGAGCGGAGGATCTTCACAAATGTTCAAATCAGTGTATAATAATTTTCCCTGGTATACAGAAGGGATAACAGGTTTTGTTGATGTGCGTGATGTGGCATCAGCAATGATACAATTGATGGATAGCGAAATTGAAGCCGAACGTTTTATCATATGCGCCGAAAACAGAACTTACCGCGATGTTTTTAATTTAATAGCAAAAGCATTTGGCAGGGCAGCACCACATAAAAAAGTATCTCCTTTTTTAGCGAAAATAGTTTGGCGTTTAGAAAAAATAAAAAGCCGTATCACCGGTAAAGATCCATTAATAACCAAAGAAACTTCGGCTACAGCGATGGCAAAAGTAAATTTTAATAATAGTAAACTTAAAAAATTTCTCCCTGATTTTAGTTATCGCAACATTGAAGAAACCATTATTGATACCTGTACATCATTTCAACAAAAACTTAACAACTGATAGTATACTTTAGCATAGTATTTATTGATGAGTTGTATAAAAAATATCAGATGAAAAAATTAATTGTGCTTTCAACAGTGCTTTTGTTTTCGATAAACCTCTTTTCCCAGGCCACACATTATATTATCTCGGGTAGGGTATTTGATGCACAGTCAAAACTACCGTTGCAGGCAGCTTCTGTATTTGCACAAAACACTACAATTGGTACTGCAACAGATACCGCTGGGCGCTTTACATTAGAACTACCCAATGGTGGTTACGAACTGGTAGTGACATTTACCGGGTATCAAACAGAAACAAAAAGGATCACTACCAGCGATGCAGCAGATAAAAATATTGTGTTTGAAATAAAACAAAAGGAAAAGGAAATGCAGGATGTGGTGATAAAGTCAAGTAACGAAGTAACAAACGGGTGGGAAAAATACGGCGATTTTTTTTTGGAAAATTTTATTGGAAAGACCCAAAATAGCAAACAATGCAGTATTAAAAATACAACTGCATTAAAATTTTATTTCAGTAAAAAAAGAAACCGTTTAAAAATAATTGCAACAGCGCCGCTCGAAATTGTAAACGAATCCCTGGGGTACAATATAAAATACACCCTGGATTCTTTCACGCACGAATATAATACACAGGTAAGCCTGTATACCGGCTATCCATTATTTGAAGAAATACAACCTGCAGATGAAGTACAGCGGAATAAATGGAAGGCCAACCGGCAAGTGGCGTATAATGGCTCTATACTGCATTTTATGCGTAGCCTGTATCAAAAAAAACTTACCGAAGAAGGATTTGAGATCCAGTTTCTGTTAAAAATAAATGATAAAGAAACCCCCATACCCGTTAAAAATTTATATGGCGGATTAAATTATACGATGGACGATAGCACACAAACAGTAGAGATCATGCCTAATCAGCATGAAGTGGCAGTACTTTATAAAAGCGAACAACCCTCAACTTTATACCTTGATGTAAACCCCGAAGCCTCTGCAAAATTTGAATTATCTGTTTTATCTTTTATTCCAAAGGAAACGATCAGACTGGAACAGAACGGGTATTATTATGATCAGAATGTTATTACTATCAACAGTTATTGGGCTTGGGAAAAAGTAGGTGATATGTTGCCCTATGACTATAAGCCGCTATAGAATGTAGAATTATAAATGTTGAATGTAAAAGACGGGCCGTATAATAATTGAAGATACCTTGTATTAAAGGCTGTTAAACTTTTACATTTATTATTTAATATTCTTCATTTTACATTCCTATTTCCCCATCACTTTCTCCCACAACTCCGGAATACGTTTTACCCAAACCAATTCCTTTGTTTTTATTTTAGCATCCTGGATCGGAGAACCTAAATAGGTTTTACCGCCTTTAACGTCTCCGCCAACACCACTTTGCCCATATATTATTGCGCCGGCACCAATGGTTAAGGTTTTACTTACACCAACTTGCCCCCAAAGCGTTACCCCATCTTCCAAAGTTACTACACCAGCTATACCAACCTGGGCTGCGATGAGGCAATTTTTACCAATAACAGTATCATGGCCGATATGTATCATATTGTCCATCTTGGTTCCTTCACCGATTATGGTATCATGACTTACCCCCCTGTCTATTGTACATCCTGCGCCAATCTCTGCATAGTCTTCAATAATAACTCTTCCACAATCAGGCATTTTATTATACCATAGGTCCCGGTCCTTTTTTGTATTATAATAAAAGGCATTACACCCTATAACAGTGCCGGCCTGAATGATCACATGATCACCAATAATGCAATGATCCATGATGCTGACGTTAGGAAAGATGATACAGTTTTTTCCGATGCTGACATGATTACCGATAAACACCCCCGGATAAATAAAACTTCCTTCATCAATTTTTGCAGAATCACTTATCATTTTTAATGAAGGTTCAAACGGGCGAAAATGATTTACAATTTTGCAATAAGCTTCAAAAGGATTTTCAACGATCAATAATGCTTTTCCTTCAGGCACCTCTTTTTCTTTATTAATTATTATAAAAGTTGCATCACTGTTTATACACTTATTATAATATTTCGGGTGATCAACAAAAACCAGGTCCCCGTTTTCAACTTTGTGTAATTCGTTTATACCTGTTGCATTGCCATTACTATTGCCAACTAATTTTGCATTGATGAATTGTGCTATCCATTGAATGGAAACGGGCGAAGGAAATTGCATAAAAATGATTTTTAGTAAAGGTACTATGCTTTGTATATAATTACGTTTTATGGTAAAAACTACAAAATAGGCCCATAAATACCCCGGGTTAACATAATTTTTAAAAAATATTTTCACTTGAAAAAAATGATAAAAACGAGGGTCAGCAAATATTTTATTTGTGTAAAATAATTTATAAAATAATTTTTTTCAACAACAATAAAAAATTCAACTCGTTGTAAAGTATAGTAAAATCAATACTTTCAGGCGATTTGTTTTTTTTAATGTAAAATTTTAATTTCTGTAAAATGCTAAAATGTGACATTCTTAACAAACCAGTAATTTCAAAATAACTTACGCTTATCCACAGACATAAAAAAAATGTTAATAAAATTTATTAAAAAAAATTCTGTGTTAGGAAAAATTATTTTTAATATTGTGTAAGGAATTTGGTTCCTGGTACTTACTAACCCATATATATATTAGAGCCCGGCTGTTAAAAGCCGGGCTTTATTTTTTATGAATGTTCCGAAATGCAAAAAATTCAGCAGATGAAAATTTACGAAGTACAGCAAAATGAATTTTTTATCAGTACCGATAAAAGCAAACTGGATATCTCCGTTATTCATAATTATTTATGCCACGAAAGTTACTGGGCAAAAAATATTCCTTTGGAAATTGTTCAAAGAAGTATTGAAGGTTCCTGTTGTTTTGGTTTGTATGTAAATGTAAATTCAGTTTTAATACAGTTAGGTTTTGCAAGAGTGGTTACCGACTATGCAACCTTTGGTTACCTGGCGGATGTTTTTATTCTTGAATCATATCGGGAAAAAGGTCTCTCAAAATGGATGATGCAAACAATTATGGATTGCCCTGATTTACAAGGACTGCGCAGGTGGTTATTGGCAACCAAAGATGCACATGGTTTGTATTTACAATTTGGTTT
>JAYVUE010000191.1:0-13658 GCA_043788195.1 Chitinophagaceae bacterium | reverse complement strand
CATAAGGATTTAATAAAGCATTAGGGCCGGTATTTGCTGGCTGAGGCCATCCGTTAAGTACTGTGTTAGTTTGATTACCCCATGTATAATCCCCATTAGTAGTAGTTACCTCTCTGTATTCCACCTGGTGGTAATCAATAGCCTGCATTCCATTTGGCGGTGTGCAAATAGTGGTGTACAAACCAGTAACAGTAGTAGGAGATGTTGAGCCCTGCATCGGAGGGTTTACAATAACCTTATCAAGCCTGTTGCAAGGCAAATAGCCGTTTTGCGAAAATGACGGCCCAGCCACATAACCGGAACTTATGTAGTAATTTACCAATGAACAATCGGTGTAAAAATCAACATCGGCTTCCACCGTATTGCCCGATGCAAAATCTGAGTTGGGTATGTTTGTAACATTGTAATAAATTTCCCACTTGTTGTTATAGCTGCAATTAGGGTCGGTACCTAAGTTTACCAAATCATCCAGCAGTGGGTTAACGTTATAAGTGTTTACTACATTGCCATTGGCATCTTTAAAACGTACATGAGCCATGTACCTTCCTGGCCTTCCATAAGGATCAATAAACCCGAACGGCACGCTTGCAGTCCATTTAACCCTTACCGAACTTTTATCGGCAGTTGCTTCGCATAAATAATACCTTTCAGAATAATCCAAAGTAAAACTAATGCGCAGTTGTGCCGGGTTGGTAAGGGTGTTGCAATTGCCAAGGCAAACTGCATTGGCTACTCCAGGGTCATTTTTGGCGGCATTTGTTAATAATACCATTTTACCATCTTTATCTTTATACATAACCTGCTGCGCCACCTGGTTTATGGGTGTTATGTAACTGGCGCTAATGTTGCCGCCATAATCTTTTTGCATACGCTGCTGTATGCTCTGTTGCGCTACTGGCGACTGAGTATCTGCTTTTTTACAGCTTTTTAATAAAAAAATAAAAGATGTAATTGCAAATATTGAAAGTATTAATTTGATTGAATTTATCGTTTTCATTGTTGTGTTTTTAGTCGTTAATAAAATAATTACTAAATCACTGTTTAAGGGTTTTAGTTTCTAAAACTATCAAAAAAAAAGTGCTGGCGGAGAGTGGCTGTGGTAGTGGTGTAAGTATATTGATGCAGGTATAACTATGTTTAAAAGGCATTGTAAATTGGCTTGTGTAATCAGAAGCCGTTGGGGGAGGGTACTTCTCATTATTGTAAATTTTACACTAAGTTAAAATAAATAATATGTAAAATTAAATTTAGTTTAGCACATTTTTTTAAAACAGGGCTTTAAAACCAGCCTGTAAAGCTGGGGTGCATTTCAAATTGTCGCTTTGTTGTTCTCTATCTGGCCGGTTTTGCGGTAAATCACCATCATACGGCTGTCTTCACGTTTTTTAGTGGGGTGCTGGGCAATTAAATTTTGGGGGAGGTCAAATCTGAATTGTGATAATTTCATGTAACGTGTTTAATTTAATTGTTGTTACATGCACGTACTGTATAAATAATTACAGCGATATGTAGCCCTTTGGTAAAGGCATTTATCATGTTACGGCATGATTTAAAGTGGGCAACGTTAAGGGAATAGAACTAATAAAAGGGAAATTATAAAGAATGAATTAACTGTTTTCCCGGAATAGCATTGATGAGTTGTTGTGTATATTCATTTTGCGGGTGGTTATACACCTGGCCTGCTTCGCCTTCTTCTACAATTTTTCCTTTATTCATTACCAGTATTCTGTTGCAGCAATAATGAACCACAGACAGGTCGTGTGAAATAAAAATTGAAGTAAAACCAAATTCTTTTCTAAGGTCATTCAACAGGTTCAGGATCTGTGCCTGAACACTTACATCAAGGGCGGATACCATTTCATCAAAGATCAAAAAAGCCGGGTCCAGTACCAATGCCCTGGCAATACATATCCGCTGCCGCTGCCCTCCGCTGAATTGATGAGGGTAACGGTTAAAATGATCCGCAGGCAAACTTACTTTTTCAAGCAGTGATATTACTTTTTCCCTGCGTTGTTGATTTGTAGTAAACAGTCCATGTACTTTCAATGGTTCAAGGATAGCATTGCCAATTGTTATGCGTGGATTAAGCGAACTGTAAGGATCCTGGAAAACGATCTGCAGGTCTTTTCGCATAGGGCGTAATACCGAAGAACTTAATTTACTGATATCTTTTCCATTCAATATGATCTCTCCGGAGGTAGGGGATATCAATTGCAAAATAGTTTTTCCCAATGTTGTTTTTCCGCAGCCGCTTTCCCCAACCAAACCAATTGTTTCGCCTTTTTGTACTGTAAAACTTACATCATCAACCGCTATAAAAAATTGTGTAGCCCTTCCAAATAAATTTTTGTTTATGGGAAATGAAACATGAAGATTTTTTACTGACAAAACTGTTGACACTTCTTTTACATCTGATAGCAGAGTGGTAGAAATGAACTGTGAACTGAGAGTATCCTGTATCTCCGTGTCTCCCAAAAAATCACTTACTACAGGTAATCTTTTTCCTTTTGGTTTCCCTGCAGGTCTGCACGCCAATAACGCTTTGGTATACGGATGTTTTGGCGACCTAAAAATTTCATTTGTATTTCCCTGTTCCACTATTTCAGCTTTATACATGACCATTATTTTATCAGCAATATCTGCAACAATACCCAGGTCGTGTGTTATAAAAATAACCGACATATTATTTTGGTGTTGCAATTCTTTGATCAATTCAAGTATTGTTTTCTGTACGGTTACATCAAGTGCTGTGGTGGGTTCGTCGGCGATCAATAAAGAAGGATCACAACACATGGCCATGGCGATCATAACCCTTTGTTTTTGTCCGCCGCTTAACTGATGAGGATAACGGTTAATAATAGCCGCAGGGCCGGGCAGTTTTACCTTGGCAAACAATGCTATGGTTTTTTCCCTTGCCGCCCGGTTTGATATTTTTTGATGTACCTGTATTGCTTCCATTACCTGGTGGCCGCAGGTTAATACTGGGTTAAGGGATGTCATCGGTTCCTGAAATATCATGGCAATATGATTACCCCGGATGGCACTTATTTTGTTGGCAGGCAATTGCAACAGATCGATCGGTATCTTCTCATTTTGTTGATATAAAATTTGGCCATTGACCAGGCGCTGCTTTGGCAATAATTGTAAAACAGAAAGTGCTGTAACTGATTTACCCGAACCGCTTTCTCCAACGATGGCTACAATTTCGCCCGGAGATACATCAAATGAAATATTTTTGACAGCAGTATTTAATTCGCCATCATTGCAGAATTGAATGGTAAGATCTTTTATGGAGAGAAGGGAATTCATTGAATGCTAAATGCAAATGCTAAATGTTGTAGGTTAAATGTTGAATATATAAAACGCAAATCATTTAGCATTTAACATTCTACATTTCTCATCTAATATTCAACATTTATGATTCATTTTTTCATTAAAACTTCAAATGCCTCACTGTCATACCATCATTGATCAGTTGCTTTAATGAATCAATGCCGATCTTTAAGTGGTTCTCTACAAAAGTGGCAGTTACATTTTTATCACTGGCTTCTGTTTTTACACCTTCGGGAACCATGGGGCTGTCACTAACCAATAACAGGGCGCCTGTTGGAATTTTATTAAAAAAACCAACGGTAAATATGGTGGCTGTTTCCATATCAATTGCATAAGCCCTTATTTTTTGCAGGTATTCTTTAAATATCTCATCATGCTCCCATACCCTACGGTTAGTTGTATAACAAACACCTGTCCAATAATCGCAGGCATAATCCCTGATGGTTGTTGATATGGCTTTCTGTAAAGCAAATGCAGGTAGTGCAGGTACTTCGGGTGGAAAGTAATCATTACTGGTACCCTCACCTCTTATGGCTGCAATGGGGAGTATCAGGTCGCCGATCTTATTTCTTCTTTTTAATCCTCCGCATTTGCCCAAAAATAAAACAGCTTTTGGACTAATAGATGTCAGCAGATCCATTATAGTTGCAGCTCCGGGGCTACCCATTCCAAAATTAATGATCGTAATATTATTAGCAGTTGCACATTGCATCGGTCTGTCGGCTCCCACAACATTTACTTTATTCCATTGAGCAAACATGCTTACATAATTACTGAAGTTGGTCAATAAAATGTATTCTCCAAAATTTTCCAGGTTCTCCCCCGTATAGCGTGGAAGCCAGTTCTTAACAATTTCTTCTTTTGTCTTCATATCTTTCAGTTAATTTCTTTTCAAAAATTAAATATACAAAATTATACGCCTTTGGGCTGATTAATGAGATGATAAAGATTGACTATCCACCATATCAACCTAAAATAAAAAAAGAGAATGAAACAACATTCATCTTTGATGGGATACGTAAACGATGGTTGATACTAACTCCCGAAGAATGGGTGAGGCAGAATATTTTGCAATACCTTATTCATGTAAAAAAATATCCCGCCGCTTTGTTTGCAATAGAAAAAGAGATACAACTTGGCGATCTTAAAAAACGTTTTGATATTGTGGTTTATGATAAAAATTCAAAACCCTGGATGCTCATTGAATGTAAAGAAATGAATGTTGTATTGGATGAACATGTGCTTGACCAGGTACTGAGGTACAACATAACATTACAGGTTCCTTACTTGGTGATCACCAATGGCATTTATTGTTTTGCCTGTTTAAATGAAAATGGTCAACTGACAGAACTTAATACTTTACCATCATTTTGATCATCACCAACCTCCTGTTTAAAAGGCCATTTTTTCTGCAGCTTTGCAGATATAAAATATACGGTCAGCCCGGTACCAAAAACAATAAAAAAAGAGATGATACTTTTAATACCCGTACAGGAGAACAATAATATCCACATAGTGATCGCCGCAATAATGGGTAAGGGATACAATGGCATCCGGTAAGTTTTCTTTTGCCCCGGAATTTTATCAGCATTTTTTCTTCGCCTCAATAAAATTACTCCGGCAGCCTGCGCAATAAACTGTACTACGATTCGCATAGCTAATATGCCGCTGATCACATCACTCATCCTGAATAATAAACTAAAAACAAAACCCAGTGACGCTATTACCAGCAGGCTGATGTAAGGGAAATTTTTTGTTGGATGCAACCTGGCAAATATGCTGAAGAAGACACCATCTTTTGCGGCCGCATATGGTATACGGGAATAACCCAGCAATAAAGCAAACAGTGATGCCAGTGCCACCCACAGTATCATAACGGTTACCACTATACCTGCACGGTGACCGTAAAGACGCTCAATAAAAAGACTAACAACATAATCTTTATTGCCTGAGCGGCCTAATTCCTGCACCTCCTGCCATGGAATAACGCTGCTTACACTCATGTTCATGGCTATATACAAAATGGCAATGCCAATTACTGATATAAACATGCTGCGGGGAATATTTTTTTCAGGATCTTTTATTTCACCACCCAAATGACAAACATTATAATACCCCAGGTAACTATAAACTGATTTTATACAGGCTTGTCCAAATGCAAATGAAGCCAGTTGCCCCCAGCTGAAATCAGCATTGATATCTTTTAGCGGTTGTAAAAAATTTCCATGTGCTATTCCGCCAATGATAATCCAGGCCAAAGTAAGTAATACACCTGTCCACAGTAATACGCCTATCTTACCAATACTATCAATTTTTCGGTATAATAAAATGGTGATGATAATGATAACAACACCCGAGATCATTTTCTGTTGCCATACATCCAGGTGAACCAGGTAGCCCATGTACTGTGCAAATCCTATGGCTGCAGAAGCCGCTACCAGCGGAGCCTGTATAATCGTTTGCCATACATACAAAAAGCTCATCATTCGCCCCATTCCATTTTTACCATAAGCTTCTTTCAAAAAATTATAACTGCCACCGGCCAGTGGATATGCAGCTCCCAACTCACTCCAGATCATGGCATCTACCAGGGAAAGAATAGCACCTGCGATCCAAGCATATAAAAACATACCACCCATTAATCCCATAACAATTGGCAGCGTTACAAAAGGGCCGATACCCACCATGTCGATCATGTTGAGTACTGTAGATTGAAATAATCCTAAACTGCGTTGAAGTTTTGGTGCTGTTATTGCCATGCAGGAAGTTGAAAATGGAAATTACGATTTTAAGTCACTAATTAAACGAATGAACACCAATGAAACAAAATATTTGTAGATGTAGGGCCACTATAAGGATTCCTTAAACATGTGTTTAGATCCTAAGTGCGTGAATAGGTAAAATAATTTCAAAAAACAATTACCATGTTGGGGCAAATTCTTTCATAAAGGCAGGATAATCCTGTTTTTTAAAACTGCCTCCTCCAAAATATTTTAAAGGTGCTTCCAGTTGTCCGGGGTTCATATATCCTGGGATAGGGGCGGGCCTGGCATTTAATGAAGATAGCAATACAGTAGTTGGATAGCCCACTTGCCCGTTTAAAAGGTACATGGCCAGGTCATGAACACGACTAGAACTGTTGAAGTGGTATTGTATTGAATTTAAAATAACCGGTTCAATGGATTCTGCATCGAATTTTACTGCATAGTAATTTTCATTGATATAGTCTGCTACTTTCTGATTACTGTAGGTTTCCTTGTCCATTACTTTGCACCAACCACACCAACCGGTGTAAACATCAATTATTATAGGCTTTGCCTGTTTTGAATAAGCAGATTGTAATTCTTTTAATGATATCCAGTTTACTTTTTCTTTTGTTGGAGTAAAAGCCAGGTTCATTGCTACAGCCAGGGGTATCAGCAATAAAGATCTTAAAACCTTTTTCATGAATTAATTGTTTTGTAGCTTAGTTAACTTTTAAACGATAGATAATGCAAAAAATTGTTGTTGCCATAACCGGGGCAAGTGGTTCAATTTATTCAAAAATACTGTTACAAAAATTATTGACCAAAAAAGAACAATGGGCCGATCTGTCGGTGGTGATGACAGGTAATGCATGTGAAGTATGGAAAACTGAATTGGATAATGAAGACTATAAAAATATTCCCTTAACTTTTTATGGCCAACAGGATTTTAATGCACCATTTGCTTCGGGCTCAGGACAATATGGTACTATGATCATTATTCCCTGTAGCATGGGTACCCTAGGCCGTATAGCGGGTGGTATCTCTAATGATCTGATAACAAGGGCTGCAGATGTGATCTTAAAAGAAAGACGAAAATTGATCTGCGTAGTAAGGGAAATGCCGTATAATTTAATTCATATCCGAAATATGGAAATAATTAGTTTGGCAGGGGGGATCATTTGTCCGGCAACACCATCATTTTATAGTAAACCAACAAGCATTGAAGAAGTAGCATCTACCGTAGTTGATCGTGTGCTTGACCTGGCCGGGATTGATAGTAAAAGTTTCAGGTGGGGAAAATAAATTTTATCTGAGGTCCTCTATATTAACACCGGGGTATTTTTTTATATCAAATACAAAAGTGGCGTCTGGAATATCGTTGCTGGTATTCATACCGCTAACTGAATAGGTGTTGCGGTTACCCGCTTTTTCAAAAACTTTTATAGAACTGATCATTTTCACGGTCTTAATTACAGATACAAGAACTTTAAAAAAAGGCTTGTTCTTATCAGTAGGAGTTAATTCAATTTCCTGTAAACCATTTTTTTCACCATTTAGTTTATACAAAAAGTCCTTATCATAAAAACTGGTAAATAATTTTTGAGGAGTAATGGTATTGTTGTTGGGATCCAGTTTGGTGATATTTACTTCTTTGGCTGCTTTATCCAGGGTCCAAACATTAGTTCCATCACAAAAAATTTCCTGGTTACTGGCACTAATACGGTAACGGACCCCCTTCATATAAACCATACCGGCTATATTTCCCATTACTTTGTTACTGGCATTCTCAATTTTAAGAAAAAATTTTGATTGAACTGTTTTAAAGCTTTTGAATTTAATACTAACTGCATCAAGTATTTTTTTTGCTTCCACATCATTAGTACCCAATCCGTTTTGTGATTGTGCCGGTACAGTAAATACAGCAACTATAAAAAAAACTATTAAACTTATTTTCTTTCCCATTTTGTTAACTTATAATAAACAATTTGTTTTTGTCCAGGCGTTCGCAAAGATATGTCATAGACTGTTATACAGCACCTTGGTTTAAATATTACTTTTTAATAAATTGTTAATCTATTGTTCAAACAGAAATATTTGAACAATAACATCGTTAGTCCCCCAAAGAATAACTATTTTGCAGCACTTCAACACAACTCTTCTTTTGACTCATTTTTAGTCAACTATTAATTATTACATCAATGGAAAAAAATATTGCTCTTTCCCAACGGGAAAATTATGCCCCATCGGTATTCACAGAATTTTTATGGTGGTTAGCTACGGCCGAAAAGGAGATCCTGGCTGATTCAGTTATTGACAGAAATCGTTACCGGATCATTGGTATGACGGTTATGGCTACATGGGCTTTTGCCAGTTTTACCTGGACCTATTTTTTCAGCACCATAGTTGATTCTGTAATTATCGCCATTGCATTAGGACTGTTTATGGGCTTTATCATCCTTACTATCGACAGGGCCCTGATAAAAGGCATCACTAAGTTCAACAAACGAAAATTTACACCCCTTTTATTCAGGGGCTTGCTGGCTTTAACGATCGGTACATTTATGGCACAACCCGCCGTTTTATACATGTTTGATAAAGAAATAAAACTGCAGACCTCTTTGGATAATGAAAAAAAGAAAATGGTGAAGCGTCAAAAACTCGACCAATTATATGAAAACAGGAAGGATGAATTATTGCAGTTAAAAGAGAAAACGAGATCAGCAGTAGAAAAAAAATATAGCGAAGTTGCCAAAGCAAGAGAAAATTTTTTGGCTGAAACCGATGGCAGTGGCGGCACCGGAAAGATAGGGATCAAAGATATTGCCATAGCCAAGCAGGTAGAATATCAAAAATTAGACGTTGAATATCAAAAATTGTTAACCACAGTACAACCTGTGCTTGATAGTACAGAAAAAGAATTGAATGCAATGGAAGGTAAAATAAAAATTGCCGAAACTGAATTTACCCGGTACCTCAATAATGGTTTTTTAACCAGGGTAGAAGCATTAAATAACCTGCTTAAAAACAATTCAGCACTGCAATTCAGATACTATCTTATTGTTTTTATTTTAATGTTGATAGAGTTAATGCCTGTTATTGCAAAAACCATATTGCCTTCGGGCAGTTATGATGAAAAGGTGATGCTAAGGGAAGAAATGGAAATAGAAATTGCCAACAGTAATATCCGTAAAGAACAACGTTTAAAAGAATTATATAATCAAATTGCATTTGATAATGATGCCGAAGCCATCAAGGCATTTTTTTATCTTACCAAAGATGACCGCAATGAAAAAATAAGTGCTTTGAGCAAAAAATGGGTAACAGAAAATCACCAGACCTTTGATGGTTTTTGGGAAAAAATGAAGAAGGAGATATTGACGAAGCAGGAAAATTGATCGCAGATAATCGCAGATTAAAAGGATTAAATGATTTCGCTGATTTTTTCTATTGCCCCGCCCTGAAGGGCAGGGCAATTCATGCTTTATCCCATCCTTTAGGTTGGAGGACAAAATAATTTACAACACAAAACCTTACTTTTGTCCACATGGCAAAAGCGGCAAGTGATACTCCCTTAATGCAACAACACAATGCCATCAAGGCCAAATACCCTGATGCCATTTTGTTATTCAGGGTAGGAGATTTTTATGAAACTTTTGGCCAGGATGCTATTACTACTTCAGCTGTTTTAGGTATTACATTAACTAAAAGAAATAATGGCAATCCCTTGGCGCCTGAACTGGCCGGCTTTCCGCATCATGCTTTAGATACTTATTTGCACAAGTTGGTAAAGGCCGGCTATCGTGTTGCTATCTGCGATCAGCTGGAAGATCCCAAACAGGCCAAAGGAATTGTTAAGCGGGGCGTAACGGAATTGGTTACTCCCGGCGTTGCTACCGGTGATAAATTATTGGAACATAACAGCAATAATTTTTTAACCGCAATTCATTTTGCCAGCACGGATGGCACAGTCGGAAGGGACGGAGAAAAAATGGGTATTGCTTTTTTAGATATCAGTACAGGTGAGTTTTTTGTTGCCGAAGGCGATGTGGCTTATGCTGATAAATTATTGCAGAGCCTTAAACCTGCAGAAGTGGTTTTTCAACGCAATCATAAAAAAAAATTTGATTCATTATTCGGTAATAAATTTTTCACTTACACTTTAGATGAATGGATCTTTGCTGAAGCATATGCAACTGATAATTTGCTCAAACATTTTGGTACACATAGCCTCAAAGGTTTTGGGATAGAGCACCTTCACCTGGGTATCATTGCAGCTGGCGCTATTTTACATTATTTAAAAGATACTGAACATCCAAATCTTGGCCATATCAGTGTAATTCAACGAATCGACCAGGAAGAACATCTTTGGATGGATCGGTTTACTATCCGCAATTTAGAATTGTTTGGCGGGGCAGAGGGCAATCATACTTTATTGAAAGTGTTGGATAATACCCTTTCGCCCATGGGAGCCAGGTTGTTGAAACGTTGGATGGTTTTACCCTTAAATGATATTACAAAGATCAATGAACGCCTGAATACCGTTGATTTTTTTATTAAAGAAACTGACCTGAGAAATAAGATCAACCATTGCATTAAACAAGCAGGCGATGTGGAAAGACTGGTTAGTAAGGTGCCTTTGAAAAAAATAAACCCCAGGGAAGTGGTGCAAATTGCCAAAGGACTGCAACAAACAGAGATAATAAAAAATTTTTGTGAAACTTCTGCAAATGATTATTTAAAAAGATTGGGTGATTCATTAAATCCCTGCAAATTTATCCTTGATAAAATTTTAAAAGTAATTGCAGAAAATCCTCCTGCTGCAACCAACAAGGGAAATGTAATTGCCAATGGTATCAGTGATGAACTGGATGCGCTGCGGAAGATATCTTCGGGTGGCAAAGAATATTTAATTGAGTTGCAACAAAAAGAAACCCTGGCAACAGGCATATCTTCTTTGAAAATAAGTTTCAATAATGTTTTTGGTTATTACCTGGAGGTAACTAATGTACACAAAAACAAAGTGCCGGATAACTGGATACGTAAACAAACATTGGCCAACGCCGAAAGATACATTACTCCCGAACTGAAAGAATACGAAGAAAAAATTATTGGCGCTGAGGATAAAATTATTCAAATTGAATTTCAGCTTTTTGAAAAATTACTGAATGAGTTACAGGATTATATTGCACCGATGCAGGTAAACGGTCACGTTATTGCCGTGCTGGATTGCCTGGGTTGCTTTGCCGGTAATGCTTTGCTGTATAATTATAAAAAACCAACGCTTCATGATACCGGTGTACTTGATATAAAAGAAAGCAGGCACCCGGTGATTGAAAGAACCCTGCCGGTTGGAGAACCCTATATTACCAACGATATTTTATTGGATCCTTCATCTCAACAGATCATTATTTTAACCGGCCCTAATATGAGTGGAAAAAGTGCTTTGTTACGGCAAACTGCGCTCATTACCCTGATGGCGCATATGGGAAGTTTTGTACCTGCAAACGATGCTAAAATTCCATTAACCGATAAAATATTTACAAGGGTTGGTGCCAGCGATAACCTTAGCGGGGGCGAAAGTACATTTATGGTAGAGATGAATGAAACGGCCAGTATCATCAATAATCTTTCGCAACGCAGTTTAATTTTACTGGATGAGATCGGCAGGGGTACCTCTACTTACGATGGTATCAGTATTGCCTGGAGCATTGCAGAATTTTTACACAATTCTATACATCAGCCCAAAACATTATTTGCAACACATTATCATGAGCTAAATGAATTGGAAAACAAATTACCAAGGGTAAAAAACTTTCATGTTACCAATAAAGAAGTCGGGAATAAAATTATTTTTCTGCGTAAACTGGCACCGGGTGGCAGTATGCATAGTTTTGGCATACATGTGGCAAGGATGGCCGGAATGCCAACCTCACTCATTGACAGGGCCAATGAAATATTAGCACATCTTGAAGAAAAAAATGTTGATGGTTCCAAAACAGAAATTGTAAAGCAACTCAGCACACCAAAAATGCAGCTCAATATCTTTGATGTACACTCAGTAACGTTCGAAGAGATTAGGAAATTACTAGAAGCTGTTGATATCAACAGGCTCACCCCGGTGGAAGCTTTGTTGAAATTACAGGAGATAAAAGGGAAGGTGAAATAATAACCCCTGACCTGATTAATAATTTTCTATGTATTATTCCCTCATAAAGCATCGTTTAAATGTTAAAACCTTATTAACACCGGCAGCATATATACCAATCAAACTGTCTTTGTATTAATTTTGATATACTTATGAGTTTAAAGAGAATTATTTTATTATTAGCGGTGCTTTTATTAATAAAGATGAGTATGGCGCAAAGCTGTACCACGCTTGGTCAAAACCCCGAAACAGCTTTCCCTGTTTGCGGCACATCCACTTTTAGTCAGAATACTGTACCAATTTGCGGTGTTCGCACTATAGTTGCCCCCACATGCACTGATGTTGGCCTTAGTGATAAAAATCCATTCTGGTATAAATTCACCTGCTTTGGATCAGGAACTCTTGCCTTTTTAATAACACCAAATAATATTGGTGACGATTACGACTGGCAGTTATTTGATGTTACGGTTCACAGTCCTTCGGAAGTTTATACAAACAATTCTTTATTTGTGGCTTGCAACTGGTCGGGCGAAACGGGATTGACCGGGGCTTCTTCAGCAGGCAGTTCGCTGATTGTATGTGCCACTAGTCCGGGTAGCCCTTACCGTCCTTTATTCAGTTCTATGCCATTCCTCACTGTTGGGCATAACTATCTTTTACTGATCAGTCATTTTTCAGATTCACAAAGCGGCTATTCCTTATCATTTGGAGGAGGTTCCGCCAATATCACTGATCCTAAAGAGCCCCATCTGCAAAGTGCCTATGCGCCCTGTGATGGTACCATTACCACGATAAAGCTCAATAAAAAAATGAAATGCGGCAGCTTGTCTGCCAATGGTTCAGAATTTACAGTTACTCCGCCCATAGCCAATGTGATTGCGGCAACAGGCTTTGGGTGCAGTGTCGGATTTGATATGGATTCTGTGATACTCACGCTTGATTCCCCCATGCCACCGGGGAATTATATCATTACAATAATAAACGGCACAGATGGAAATACTTTATCTGATAATTGCGACCGTCTTATTCCGGTTGGAGAAAATGTACCGCTTGTTATTTATCCGATCGTGCCAACACCAATGGATAGCATTTCAAAAATTGGATGTGCGCCTGATGAATTAATTCTTGTTTTCAAAAAAGGTATTCAATGCAGCAGCATAGCCGCCGACGGAACAGATTTTATTGTTACAGGCACCACTGCTGTTACGGTTTCTGGCGCACAGGGCGTTTGTAATAATGGATTAGCAAAAATTATAAAAGTAAAATTATCTGCTCCCATTCTTACCAAGGGAACATACAACATAACATTGGTAACCGGCAGTGATGGTAATACCCTGATTGATGAATGTGATAAAGAAACACCAGCCGGCTCTACACTTGTTTTTAATACAAAAGATACGGTGAATGCTGATTTTGGATATAGTATTCTTTTT
>JAYVUE010000190.1:0-24257 GCA_043788195.1 Chitinophagaceae bacterium | reverse complement strand
CATAACGAATAGTGCCTTCATGTGCACCTTTGGAGGCCAGCTCAGGTATGCTGGGTGCCCTGAAACCTCTTGCTATATTCAATTTTAAATTCAACTTATCAGTAACCTGTGCTGCAATACCAACACTACCCGAAATATTGGAAAATGATTTTTTAAAAGCATTCCCTTTGATGACATTCCCGTCAAGCAGATCTTTAACATTGATATTCCTGTTATCATAGCGTAGTCCGCCACTTAATGTTATTTTATTTATTGTTTTTTGTGTGTAAACATACACACCAATATCAAATAAATTATAATCGGGTATCAATTGCTCAACACCTTTATTGGTATTATTTTGTTGCATGCCATTGATACCGATAGATGTTTTCCAGTTTTTTCTTTCTGCAAGATGAAATTGCACCGTATAAGTAATGGTTGTAAGATCAAAGTATAAGGAACGTTCATTCAGGTCATCAATATTGCCAAACTCTTCCCGTTGGTTTTGCTGAAAACCAATGTTGAACGCCAGGCGGTTTTTACCTAGTTTAAAACTATTATCGGATGCAATTTTAAAATGCCTGATGTGCTGAAAAGGAATTTGTGGAGTTGTACTTTTAAAGTCAGCAGTTGTTGCTCTTGTATCACCACCACCCGCCAAAGGTTTTATAAAATATCCTGCAGCATCTCTTTCTCCTCCAACCAGGCCGGCTTTCAGATCAAAATTGCTGATAAGTATATGACTGTAACCCCTTGCGCCATTGTACCCGATATAGCCGCCAATATTATGCTCATTGAATTTTGAATTGTACACATAACCATCGTATTTGTTTTTATAATCTTCGGCGGCTTTGTTGGAGGTATAGATATTCCAGCTAAAACCATTTTTATTTCCTCCGATATTGGCATTTAGTGTTCTTAATTTATTATTGCTTTGATAATTGGAAGAAAGATTGGCTTTTATGGTGTTGGCCTGCACCGGCACATTGGTGATAATATTTACAACGCCTGCCATAGCATCACTTCCATAAATAATAGAAGCAGGGCCTTTCAGTAATTCAATTTTATTTACACTGGCCTCATCTACTTCAATGCCATGTTCATCTCCCCATTGCTGTCCTTCCTGTCTTACCCCATCGTTGATGGTAAGCACACGGTTATAACTTAAACCCCTGATCACCGGTTTTGAAATGGCAGGTCCGGTTGCCAATGTAGCAACACCGCCGATCTTGGTCAGCGATTCTATAATATTAGTTGACGTGTTTTGAAAAAAATCCTGTTTGCGTAAAGCCGAAACAGCAAAGGGTACTTTTTTCAATTGAGTTGCACCTGTAACGCCCGTTACGATCACTGCATTATTTTCTATAATTGATTGTGTTAAGACATAATCTTTTTTTGTTTCGCCACTGATCTCAATATTTTCTGCAATGGTTGAGTAACCGATATGTGATACTTCAACCAGGTGATTTCCTTCAGGAATATTATGAATACTGAATTCACCATTGGCATTAGTAGAGCTTCCGGTTTTTATATCAGTAAAAAAAACAGAAACGGCCTGGATAGGTTTACCCGTCTTTGAGTCTGTTACTTTACCCGAAAATGATCCTTTTAAAGTATTTACATTTTTAAATGAAATGCTTTTTGTATTGCCTTGGGCATTTGCTGTATTGCAGCAGTTTAAAAAAACTGCGAAAATAAATAGGTGAAATATGATTGTCCGCACGATGTAAAATTTTATTATGATTAATAAAGTAAAAGCGGCACATGTAAGTGTTAGGCAGATGAAAGCAAATTAATGATAGTAAATAGCCTTGTCAGCCAAAAGCCTGTGCCGGTGATCAGCAAAATGCAGGTGGCCCACGTAAAGTATAAAGGAAACAGGAAGTGGAAAATAGAAAAACGGGTTTTGAGTCTTTAACAACGGATATAGGTTGAAAGACAGTTAACTTATAACTATTGTCCTGTTGTGTAAAAGGTGATTCGGCAACAATATTATCGCAATTGCAATTAAACTTTGGGTGACTTATATGCGGACTGTTGCCCGGAAATTTTGCTAATGAATCTTTGTGAGATGCCAGCCAGTCATGCATAACTATCTTAGGCGTAATGCTAAGACCGAACAGCAGTAATAGTAAACCTGCAGTTAATTTTTTTATTTGGGTGTTTTTAAACAAAAATATTTTTTGTTACAGTGTTGCAAATATAAACCCTTTTGTGAAACCATCAAAATTATCTGCACCAACATATTAATTGTTTGATAAGCGGTAAACTGTGGCGGGCATTGTAAATAAGTGAACTGCCATTATCAATATGTATCTGAAATGTTGGGCAATCGTGAATAAAGGGAGGTATTAATAAAATAACGTACTCCGTTATTTTCATTGAAGGTATCAACTTCTGTATACTGCAAAGATCTTCGATATTCAAATTCAATATTTAAAGGGATTATTTTTTCAGTTGCAGAAAGCACTCCCTTTAAACGTGTAGCAGCTAATTCAAATGAAATACAAACCGGGAAGCCATATGGATTTAAAAAACGGAGGTCCTTATAGCCATAAGCCACCGTGGCATCACTACCCAGGGGAGTAAACCTTTCTTCTTCGGTATAAATATCAACACTATGTGCATGGCGTTCAGCAATAATTAGGCCTGCCTGTATGGCTAAAAAATAGATCAGGCCAGATAACTGGCAAAGTCCGCCACCAATTGCTGCTTCTACTTCCCCATTAATAATCGACCTACTTTTTTGATAGCCATTTTTTTGAGTTGGATTACCTACTAATTGCCAAAAAGAAAATATATGTCCGGGTTGAATGATAATATTATTGAGTTTACCAATAGCGAGCGAAAGATTATGAATTTTGTTGACAGATAATGCATTGGATTTTATAAATTGTTCAATCATAACTACAGGATGAAAATCAGGTGCAACGGAAAACTCTTTTGCAAATATTTTATAATTCCCGCTGCTACGATCAATGTAACCGCGTTGATTGATCCTGTAAAATAATTTTAAAGAAGCAGGGATAAATTTCTTAAGTATATTCATATCAGTATGAAGATAATAAATTGACCCCGAAAACTAAATGCCGGTATTGGTTATTTCATTAACTTCAAAATAAAATCAATACATGCAGCAATACATTTTGGCACTCGACCAGGGCACTACCAGTTCAAGGGCTATCATCTTTGATAAAAAGGGAGCCATTATTACCACTGCTCAGAAAGAATTTACCCAGCTATTTCCGCAACCGGGTTGGGTAGAGCATGATGCCCTTGAAATATGGAGCACACAACTGGGTGTTGCGGCAGAAGCAATCAGCAAAGCAGGATTATCACCCGAAAATATTGCCGCCATTGGCATCACCAATCAAAGAGAAACAACTGTTGTTTGGGAAAGAGCAACCGGTAAACCCATTTACAACGCTATTGTTTGGCAGGACAGAAGGACTGCTACTTTTTGTGATGAACTGAGAGTGAAAGGACTTGATAAAATGATCCGGGAAAAAACAGGATTAATTGTTGATGCCTATTTTTCAGCCACCAAAGTAAAATGGATATTAGATAATGTAAAAGGGGCAAGGGACAAAGCAAACAACGGTGAACTCTGTTTTGGAACCATTGATAGCTGGCTGGTCTGGAATTTAACCAAAGGGCAGGTACACGTAACCGATGTTTCCAATGCATCACGTACAATGTTGTGTAATATTCATACTTTACAATGGGATGGTGAACTGGAAAAAATATTTAATATACCCGGTAACCTGTTGCCTCAAATACGCAGCAGCAGTGAAGTGTATGGCACTACTCAAAATATTTTAACCGCACATAATATTCCTATTGCCGGCATTGCAGGTGATCAGCAGGCAGCCCTGTTCGGGCAAATGTGTACTCAGCCGGGCATGGTAAAAAATACTTATGGCACCGGTTGTTTTATGTTGATGAATACGGGAGAAAAACCTGTGACCTCAAATAATAATTTACTAACTACTATTGCCTGGAAAGTAAATGGTATTACTAATTATGCATTGGAAGGAAGTGTTTTTATTGCCGGTGCCGTGGTGCAATGGTTGCGTGACGGGTTAGGTGTAATTAAAACTTCCAAAGAAGTAGAGGCATTAGCCGCATCTGTACAATCGGCTGATGGGGTTTACCTGGTTCCGGCATTTGCCGGATTGGGAGCACCTCACTGGAACCAGTATGCGCGGGGAACCATGGCAGGCATTACCCGGGGAACATCAGCCGGACATATTGCAAGAGCTTCTCTGGAAAGTATCGCTTACCAAACCATGGATGTTTTAAAAGCCATGGAAGCAGATTCCGGCATTTCAATAAAAGAATTAAGGGTGGATGGTGGCGCCACGGCCAATAATTTACTGATGCAGTTCCAGGCTGATATTTTAAATACAAAAGTTATTAGACCACGGGTAACAGAAACAACTGCACTTGGTGCTGCATACCTTGCAGGACTTGCTGTAGGTTTTTGGAAGAGTATTGGTGAGATACAGGATCAATGGCAGGAAGATATTGCTTTCGATCCGGCCATGATGGAGGAAGAGAGAACCGCATTGAAAAAAGGATGGCAAAGAGCAGTAAGATCAGCCATTGCCTGGGCGGATGATAAATAAAGTATTAGCCAGGAAGTTACACGAAGGGGAAAACGAAATTTTTTCTTAAAGTCTTAGTGCCTTAGTGCCTTCGTGGCTATAATATAGTTATTTGTAAAAATTTTTAATTTACTTTTCATCAATAAATAACTGCATATGAATAATTTTTTGTTTGAAATGATCGGCACAGCCTTTTTAATTTTATTAGGCGATGGCGTTGTAGCCAATGTGGTTTTAAATAAAACAAAAGGCAATAACAGCGGATGGATCGTCATTACATTTGGTTGGGCTATCGCTGTTTTTGTAGGTGTTTATATTTCTGCAGCACATAGTGGTGCACATTTAAATCCGGCGGTAACGATAGCACTTGCTGTTGCTGAAAAATTCGAATGGGCCAAAGTTCCTGTTTATATTGCCGGGCAGTTTGCCGGTGCTATGATCGGTGCATTTTTAGTTTGGATAACCTACAAAAAACATTTTGATGAAACAACAGATGCTGATGCAAAACTGGCAGTGTTTTGTAACAGTCCAGCTATTTCAAATACTTTTTTTAACCTTGCAACAGAGATCATTGGCACATTTGCCCTTGTTTTTGGTATACTATTTATTACCGGTGCAGATATGAAACTGGGTTCACTTGATGCCTTGCCTGTTGCCTTATTGGTATTGGGTATTGGGTTAAGCCTTGGCGGTCCAACAGGATATGCCATTAACCCGGCCCGTGATCTTGGCCCACGTATAATACACGCCATTTTGCCCATAAAAAATAAACGGGATAGTAATTGGAACTATAGCTGGATACCGGTGATAGGCCCAGTTATCGGGGGCATACTGGCTGCTTTATTGTTTAAAATGCTGTAGAGTGGGTCAGCCCAATTGGGTGGCTCACTCGGGCTGTTATAATTATTAATTCATACCCACAGGGTGAGCCACCCTTTGGGGGGTGACCCACCCAATAAAAAAACCCCGGACTAATTTTTAATTCCAGTCCTCAAGCCTTACCTTTGCGGCTCAAAAATCGACCTGATTACAATAAAAAAAGAATTATGGCCAATACGGGTAAAGTAAAATCAATCATCGGAGCAGTTGTTGACATTCAGTTTGACAGCGATAGCAAGCTTCCTGAAATTTTAAATGCATTAGAAATTAAACGGGAAAACGGGGATACTTTAGTACTTGAAGTACAACAACATTTGGGCGAAGACAGTGTGCGTACAATTGCAATGGATGGTACAGAAGGATTGGTACGGGGTACTTTAGTAACTGATACCGGTAAGCCCATTGCAATGCCAACCGGTGATGCAATCAAAGGCCGTTTATTTAATGTTACCGGTGATGCTATTGACGGATTGCCACAAGTGAGTAAAGTAAATGGCCGGGCCATTCATGCCAAGCCTCCATTATTTGAAGACCTTAGTACAGCTAATGAAATTTTATACACAGGTATTAAAGTTATCGACCTGATAGAACCTTATGCAAAGGGTGGTAAAATTGGTTTGTTTGGTGGTGCAGGTGTGGGTAAAACAGTATTGATCCAGGAATTGATCAACAATATTGCTAAATCATATAGTGGTGTTTCGGTATTTGCAGGAGTTGGAGAAAGAACGCGTGAAGGAAATGACCTGATGCGTGAAATGATCGAAGCAGGTATCATGAACTACGGCGATAAGTTTAAACATAGTATGGAAGAAGGCGGATGGGACCTGAGCGCTGTGGATATGGAAAAATTAAAAGATTCAAAAGCAACATTAGTTTTCGGACAGATGAATGAACCACCCGGCGCAAGGGCCCGTGTGGCTTTGAGTGGTTTGACGATCGCAGAATATTTTCGTGACGGTGACGGACAGGGGCAGGGAAAAGATATTTTGTTTTTCGTAGATAATATCTTCCGATTTACACAGGCAGGTTCTGAGGTATCGGCTTTATTAGGACGTATGCCTTCTGCAGTGGGTTATCAGCCTACGCTGGCAACTGAAATGGGATTGATGCAGGAAAGAATTACTTCAACAAAAAATGGTTCTATCACTTCCGTTCAGGCGGTGTACGTACCGGCAGATGATCTTACCGATCCGGCCCCCGCAACAACATTTGCTCACCTGGATGCCACCACGGTTTTGAGTCGTAAGATCGCTGACCTTGGTATTTATCCTGCAGTGGATCCGTTGGATTCTACTTCAAGAATATTAACGCCGTTGATAGTAGGTGATGAACATTATGATACAGCCAACAGAGTTAAATTAATTTTACAACGCTATAAAGAATTACAGGATATCATTGCTATTCTTGGATTGGATGAATTAAGTGACGAAGATAAATTAGTGGTATCAAGGGCACGTAAAGTGCAGCGTTTCTTATCACAACCTTTCTTTGTGGCTGAGCAGTTCACCGGGTTAAAGGGTGTGCTGGTACCCATTGAAGATACTATCCGCGGTTTTAACTCTATCATGGATGGAGAGGTTGATGAATATCCAGAAGCAGCCTTTAACCTTGTGGGTACATTGGAAGATGCGATTGAAAAAGGGAAGAAATTAATGGAAGCGGCGAAAGCCTAATCGATTTGGAAATTAATTGATTTGAAGATTAGCAGATTAAATACAATTCACTAATCACCAAATCATCAAATCACCAAATCTTCAAATTGTTTGTTTTATGACTTTAGAAATATTAACTCCCGAACAAAAAATTTTTAGTGGCGATGTGTACGGAGTACAATTGCCCGGTATTGCCGGCTTGTTTGAAATATTGGACAGGCATGCTCCAATGGTTAGTGCTTTAAAAGAAGGCAATCTGAAAATATTAAAAGATAAAACTGCAACTGTTTCTTATACAATAAAAAGTGGTTTTGTAGAAGTGCTGAATAATAAAACAACTGTGTTGGTTGAAGGCGCGGTAGAGGCGTAATGATTTTTAAATTCCGTTTCAACGAATTAATAATACCGTTCCTTTCAGGAAAACATCTCCTCTAAAATCGTTGCCTTTAATAATATATACATAAGTACCCTCGAGAGCCTCTACTCCTTTATATGTTCCATCCCATCCTTTATTGATATCTGCAGAAGAAAAAATTGTATTGCCCAATCGATCATAAATTTTAAAGTACTCCAGTTTCAAATTAGTTCCTGGTGGAATTCTGAAAACACGATTGAGTGGATTGTCATTTGGTACAAAAGCATTGGGATATCAATCTATAGTTAAATAAACATTGTAAAACAATATAAAACTTTTTTATTGTTTTAGCTATCAATAGGAGTGCGTTTTTTATGGTCCTCCACTTTTACATTAAAACTGTTTTTTCACCTGCACATAACTCCAGGCACAAAATGGCAACACTATAAATACTAATAACCACCACCAGCCACAAATAAGGAAAAACACAATTAAACCTGTGAGCAACAGGTAAAAAGGATACAATATAAAAAGTAATCCCATCATAACTGAATCATAATGATCATTGGTTTTAGCACTTTTGGATATAAAAAATTTCACTGGATAATATAAAGGGCAATGGATCAGCCAGCCGGCAATAGCAGGAATAACCAGCATTATTTTTTTAATTAACGGCTGTGCGATAAAAAATATTTTTTTGATGCATGCTTTATCTTTAGTATCAATATCAATTACCAATTGCTTTAACTGATATTGCAATTTCTCATTAAAATCAACAATGTTTTTACCAAAAGAATCGCCTGTTATTATATCTTTTTCAGTAATGAGGCTTCCGAAATTCAGTTTTATATTTTTACCAAAACTGTTAAAAGAACTATAGTTTATACCAGCTGGCAATACCTTTAACGGAATACCCTTTTCCCAGGCACTGATGGCTAATCTGGCTGTTCCTTTTTTTAATGGACGCAAATGCCATTCGTTGATGCAAAGGCCTTCACTGAAAATAAGCACAATGCCGTTTTGTTTGAATAATTCCAAACATTGTTCAAAAGTATTATAATTGTTTTCCAGATTTTCCACTCCTTCAGTAATACGGTACACGGGAAACATTTTCAACGAAGTTAACAACCTGCTGTAAAAATTATTTGCAAAAGCGTCTCCCCGGGCAAGAGAATAAATAGGTTTTTTAAATATAGTGGCTAAAACAATGGCATCTAAAAAAGAATTAGGGTGATTAGCGGCGATCAGCAGCGGCCCCTCGCTGAGCAGCATTTCTTTTTTGTTAATTGACAATTTTCTACAATAGATCCAGAGTGCAAATTTGGCCGGTATTTTAATCAGTGAATAAAGCATTTATATATAATGTTAGATGTAAGATGTACGATGTAAGTCTGTATGCGGTGGGTTGGCGTACATTGTACATCTGACAATGTACATTAATTTAATTGCGGATCAATGGGGAAATTGATCATCATTTCATATTCACCACCTAATTGTTGAAGGCTGCCTTTCCAAACATCGTTATGCTTTGTATGAAATACTAAATTTCGGGTAGCAGATACAGTGAGCCAGCTCTTTTCTTTTAATTCATCATTTAACTGCCCGTCACCCCAACCACTGTAACCAATAAAAAACTTGATCTTATCATGATCAATACTTTTTGTTTTTATCAATGCTGTCAGGGTTTCAAAATTTCCTCCCCAATAGATACCAGGTGCAACGGGTAGGGCATCAGGAATAAGATCGGGATATTGATGTAGAAAATGAATTGTATCCTGTTGCACAGGCCCGCCATAATAAACAGGTAAATGATAACCCGCCAGGTCGGAGATCAGTTCATCCAGCGTTTGTTCAAATTGTTTATTGAGTACAAATCCAAAACTCCCCTGGTGCTGGTGTTCACATAAAAACACAACAGTACGCAGAAAATTAGGGTCCTTTAAAAAAGGATCTGCAATTAATAAAACACCCGGGGCTGGCTGAATCATATTTCTAAAATAACACTTAATTACAAAAAAAATAATATTAAAGGAAGTTTTTTTTGCAGCTATAATATTCTAAACCTTAGTTAAATTTAAGTTTAGATCACATTAGCATATTTTGCAACCCTTTACTGACTTACCTTTGCAGTGATGAAGAAAATTTTTCCTGTCATAACTATTTTGATATTACTGTCTCTGCTGGGACTCATTTTTTTCCAGTTCTTGTGGATAAAAAGCGCCAGGGATGCCAAAGATAAACAGGTAGAAGAAAACATATTGAGGGCAATGCAGAATGCGGCTATCATGCTTACAGAAGATAAAGGATCTATTATTCCATTAGTAAAAAAAAATGACCAGTTATTTCCCGGAGATAAACTACAATTTCAATACTTTAAACCTTTAGTCATACAACGATTTTCCAGGGAAGAAGTTCATGAAATTATCCGCAGGTCGTTTAATAAAAATAACCTCGAAAATTATCCGTTTGAATTTGTGATCACCAGTTATTCATTGACCGGTGATCAAATGATGAGTGATAAGTATTACAGTTTGTATAGCGATTCTGCTAATAATAAAAATTATATTTTCCCTTTAGAACCGCCAACGGGCAGCAGTTACGAAAACCTGGCAAGGGAAGAGGTGCTGGCTGTAATTGTTCCTCATCAAAAAACTATCATTTGGAAAGAGATGATATGGTTTATCATCGGGGCCATACTTTTTACTTTGATCATTACAACAGCTTTTTTTATAACTATCAGAACACTACTAAAACAAAAAAAAGTAAGTGAAATTAAATCTGATTTTATCAACAATATGACGCATGAATTTAAAACACCACTTGCTACCATTTCACTGGCAGTTGATGCTTTAAAAAATGAAAAGGTAAAGAACAACATTGAAAAAACAAATTATTTTACAAGCATCATTAAGGAAGAAAATAAGCGGATGAACAAACAGGTGGAAACCATTCTGCAGGCGGCTTTACTGGATAAACAGGAAGTAAAACTGAACCTGAAAAAATTATCTGCTCATGATTTAATTGTAAGTGCATTAAATAATATCAACCTGCAGGTTGAAGAGAAACAGGGTAAGCTGGAAGTGAATATGGAAGCAGAAAAAGATATGATCATGGCGGATGAAGTACATTTCACCAACCTCGTCAATAACCTGTTGGATAATGCAGTAAAATATTCAAAAGAAAATTTACAGATCAAACTAAGCACACAAAATTCGGGCAACCAGCTAAGAATAAAAATAGAAGACAACGGGATCGGTATGAATAAAGAAACACTTAACCGAATTTTTGAAAAATTTTACAGGGCGCATACCGGCAATGTGCATAACGTAAAAGGATTTGGATTAGGGTTGAGTTATGTTAAGACAATGGTGCTGGCCCATCACGGCAATATAAAGGCAGAAAGTATTTTGGGAAAGGGGAGTACATTTATCATAAGCCTTCCCTTGGCAAAATAAAATTTTCATTTCTTTTACCTTTCCTCTACCTCCTATAATTTACTTCATAGATCATTTACTGCAAAAATAAATTAACTGTCAATCGGTTAAAGGGCCAGGTCATTTATTTCTCAACCAGGTAATTAACACTAATCCACAGCTTTCCACATTCAATTCACAGCCAATTTTTATAAAATCAACTGCAAATCCTTTGGCTGTATCGTTTTGGCATTTGTGGATAAAAAACTTTACCTCAATTTGTAAAAAAAGTGGGTAAAAGTGTTATTTTGTGGAGGTTTCTAACTAAATTGAGCTAAATAATTGAAAATGATTGGTTTTCTAGGTGAATATGAGGCTACCCTGGACGTAAAGGGGCGCTTTCTTTTGCCGGCCGGCTTTAAAAAGCAACTGCCGGAAGAAGGAGCTAGCCATTTCATTGTAAACCGGGGATTTGAAAAGTGTCTTACACTATACCCATTACAAAGCTGGGAACCTATATTTTCTGAGATCAGCAAACTGAATGATTTTGATCCTAAGGTAAGAGAATTTAGACGTTATTTTTTGAATGGTGCCATCCAATTGGAGTTGGATACGGCCGGGCGTTTATTGTTGCCGAAAAATCTTACTGAGCATGCATCGCTGGAGAAAGACATCGTTTTGGTATCTGCAATAAACAAAATTGAGATCTGGGATAAAAGTAAGTATACACAGTTCTTTGAAACCTTTACACCACAATCTTTCAGTGATTTGGCCAATGAGGTAATGAATAAAAAAAGTAATTAGGAACCCGCCTGCCGGCAGGCAGGTTTGTAATTAGTAAGATGGTATGAGTAAAAAAGATAGCGACATACTAATTCCAAATTCCCGATTCCCCGACTATCATACCCCCGTTTTACTGAATGAAACCATTGAAGGCCTTAACATTATGCCCGATGGTATTTATGTTGATTGCACATTTGGTGGCGGGGGACACAGTTCGGCCATTCTCGAACAATTAAGTAAAAACGGAAAGCTGTTGGTATTTGACCAGGATGAAACAGCAAGGAAAAACCTGCCTACCAGAGAGGCAGGTGTGCCTGAAGATGATAGAGTTATTTTTATTGCACAGAATTTCAGGCACCTGCAACGCTTTTTACGATTGAATAAAATTACGCAGGTAGATGGAGTGTTAGCCGACCTGGGTGTTTCAAGTCACCAGTTTGATGAAGCCAGCCGTGGTTTTTCTATTCGCTTTGATGCTGCATTGGATATGCGTATGGATCAACGGCAAAGCATAACAGCAGCTGATGTGTTACAAAATTTTACAACACTTCAGTTGCATAAAATGTTTGAAAAGTATGGTGAAGTAACCAACTCCAAAACACTCGCAAATACAATCATTCAGCAAAGAACTCTGGCCCCTCTTTGTACGATCAACGAATTTAAACAAGCCCTTCAGGCTGTGGTAAAAGGTAACCCTCAAAAATACTTTGCCCAGGTATTTCAGGCACTGCGTATTGAAGTGAATGATGAGTTAGGTGCTTTAAAAGAACTCTTAGAGCAGATTCCCGCAATTTTAAAACCAGGTGGCCGTGCTGCCATAATTACATTTCATTCTCTTGAAGACCGGATAGTAAAGAAATTTTTTCGTGACGGCACTTTTGCCGATACGAAAGTGGATGAAGTATATGGTTTACGTTTTGAAAATCCCTTAAAGATCATTACTAAAAAACCAATTTCATCATCAATAGAAGAAACAAAACAAAATGCAAGATCCAGAAGTGCAAAGTTGAGAGTGGCAGAGAAGAAGTGAATACAACAGCAACTTGAAATGGGCAAAAGAAAAGAACATGTAGCGTTGAGTTGCTTGTCTGGTAACCAGGTATCGGAAAAAAAATTAAAATATAAAATTGCAGAAAGATATAGACATACAAAAGGAACAACAGGTTAAGAAATTTGACTGGAGGAAATACCTGAGCCATAAATGGGTAGCCAGGAATATTCCTTTTTTTTTGTTTTTAGCAATGCTTGCCATACTCTATATCTATAATGGTCATTATGCAGATAAGCAGGACAGGAAAATAAGTACAACAGAAAAACATATCAGGGAACTGGAGTACGAATACAAAACAATAAAGAGTGAAGTGATTTTTAGAAGTAAGGCAAGTGAATTGATAAAAGCGGTTGGACCATTGGGTTTAAAAGAATTAACTAATCCGCCGGTTTTATTGAGTGATAGCGCTGAAAAAAATAATAATACAAAACCGGATCAAATAAATAACAGATCAGTAAATAAAACAACCAATCAATAATTGGAAATAAAGAAAGACATACTGTGGAGAGTTTATCTCTGTTTTTTAGGAATGGTAATACTGGGAGCAGTAGTTGTGGGCAGGGCTTTTTATATTCAGCAGGTACAAGGAAAATACTGGAGAAGTATGGGTGATAGTATGCATTTAAGGTATGCACCTATCGATGCAGAAAGGGGAACCATATATAGCGAGGATGGAAATATATTGAGTACCTCGGTTCCCATCTTTGATGTGTTCATTGATTTTGGAGCAGATGGGTTAAGGGAAAAAAATGGTAAAAGATTCAAAGACAATATCGACACATTAAGTATTTGTTTGTCGAATCTTTTTAATGATAAAACTGCCGCAGCTTATCAAAACGATTTGCAACTAGCCTATAAAAATAAAGACCGCTATTATACTTTGCAAAAGAAAATTTCTTTTTCTCAATATAAGCAACTAAGGGATTTTCCATTGGTAAAATTGGGGCGTAATAAAAGCGGCTTCATTATTGATCCAAAGGACAAACGTATCAATCCTTATGTTTTACTGGCCAACAGAACAATTGGCCTTTCAAGGGATGATCCTTCTAAAAGCGTTGGCCTTGAAAGAACTTACGACAGCCTTTTAAAAGGCAAAACCGGCCAGCGTTTGATGAGATATATCGCCGGCGCATACATGCCGGTAGAAGGAGGAGAACTGGAACCCGAAAACGGAAAAGATATTATCTCCACACTGGATACTTATATGCAGGACGTTGCTGAAAGTGCTTTGATGCGAATGATGTTGGGTAATAAATCTTTACACGGCACTGCTATAATTATGGAAACAGCAACAGGTAAAATAAAAGCCATTGCCAATCTGGGTAAGCAAGCCGATGGTTCTTATGCCGAAGATCTTAACTACGGAATTGGTAAAGCAACAGAACCGGGTTCTATTTTTAAACTGGCCACTTTGTTGAGCTTAATAGAAGATAAGCATGTAGATATTAATACAATTGTTGATTGTAATAAAGGCTCAAAGTTATTCTATGGGTTAAAAATTAAAGATACTCATGAGCATGGTAAAATATCTGTTAAAGAAGCATTTGCAGTAAGCAGTAATGTTGCTTTTGCTACTTTAGCCGACCAATATTATCATTCACACCCGGATTCATTTCTTCATCACCTTCACCGGTTACGCCTTGATACACTAACAGGTGTTGATATTACCGCCGCATCAGGAAAACCAACTATAAAAAAATCAACTTATCAAAGTTGGTCAAATGCTACTATTCCGTATATGGCACATGGTTATGAAGAATTAGTTACGCCCTTGCATATGCTGATGTTATATAATGCAGTGGCTAATAACGGAAAAATGATGAGGCCATATCTCGTGAGTTCTATTAAAGAATATGGCATAGAAGTAAGATCTATTCAACCCCAGGTGTTGGTAGAAAAAATATGCAGCAATGAAACCCTTGAACAACTTAAAATATGTTTACAGGCAGTTGTTGACAGTACTTATGGTACGGGGCACATATTTTATATAATACTGTTTACCCGATAGCAGGTAAAACAGGGACTGCCGTAAGTGCGATCAATAACAAAGGCTACAACAAAGGCAATAAAATTTACCAGGCTTCATTCATTGGCTATTTCCCGGCCAATCAACCTAGATACAGTATTGCAGTTGTAATTCAAAATAGCAATGAATCTACCTTAAAATATGGAGCAGATGTTTCAGGCACTGTTTTTAAAGAGATCAGTGACAGAATATATGGACGCTACCTGAGTGCAAAACAATATGCCGTTTCAAATTATACAGATAGTTTGCTTTATAATTATTATGGTATCAAAAGCGAATTGAATACCATTTTCAATCTTTTGCATATCCCTTTTACTGATTCTGCCATTGCAGGTTACTGGAGAGAAATGCAATTGAAAAATAATTCAGCTCTTTTAAATACACCGCCCATTTCAATGTCAAGATCCGATTCTGTAACCCCTAACGTTGTCGGAATGGGATTGAAAGACGCGGTGTATTTATTAGAGAATTTAGGATTGAAAGTAATTGTAACGGGAAAGGGAAGAGTAATGAATCAGTCAATAGTGGCCGGAACAATTTTTAAAAAAGCACAAAATATTTCTTTAATACTGAATTAATGTTAAACGACATTTTATATAAAACTAATATTCGCTCAGTTAGAGGTAATACCCAAATTGAAGTAAAAGATCTGCAAATTGACTCCCGGAAAGTTAGTACAGGATCTTGCTTCATAGCGATAAGAGGGAATATGGCCGACGGCCATCAGTTCATAGAAAATGCTGTTGCTAATGGCGCCATAGCAATAGTTTGTGAAACACTGCCTGAAATCATAAATGAAAAAATTACTTATGTGCAAGTCGAAAATAGTGCAGCAGCAGCGGGCAATATGAGTCATAATTTTTTTAATTCGCCTTCTCTAAAATTAAAACTAATAGGCGTCACCGGTACTAATGGCAAAACAACTATTGTTACTTTATTGTGGAAATTATTTACCGCAATGGGTTATAACTGTGGTTTGATAAGTACAGTGCAAAACCAGGTGGGTAAACAAATATTGGGCACTACACATACAACGCCTGATGCCATAAGCGTAAATGCATTATTGAAGAAAATGGTTGACGTCGGTTGCGAATATGTGTTTATGGAATGCAGCAGTCATGCCATTCATCAGCATCGTATAACCGGGTTGCAATTTTCGGGAGCATTGTTCAGCAATATCACTCATGATCACCTTGATTATCATCAAACATTTGATGAATATATCCGTGTAAAAAAATACTGGTTCGATACGCTTCCGTCATCAGCATTTGCGGTCAGTAACATTGATGATAAAAGAGGTGCAGTAATGTTGCAGAATACTGCTGCAAAAAAATATTACTATAGCCTTAGAACCCTTGCTGATTTTAAAGGGAAAGTACTGGATAACAGCTTCAGCGGTTTGCATATGATGGTAAATGATACAGAAGTTTACTTCCGGCTAATTGGTGAATTCAATGCATATAACTTATTGGCAGTTTATGGAGCAGCTGTTTGCCTGGGACAGGAAAAGGATAAAATTTTACAAGTGCTTAGCAGCCTCGAAGGCGCTGAGGGAAGATTTGATTACAGTATAAGTAAAGAATACAATATTATTGGAATCGTTGATTACGCTCACACCCCTGATGCTTTATTGAACGTACTGGCTACCATAAAAAAATTGCAGAAAGGAATTGAACAGGTAATAACTGTAGTAGGATGTGGCGGCGACAGGGACAAAACCAAACGTCCCATTATGGCGGAAGTTGCATGTGAATACAGCAACAAAGTAATTTTTACTTCCGATAATCCACGCAGCGAAGATCCATTAGACATTTTGAGTGATATGCAGGCAGGAGTTAATGCAGCAGCAAAAAAAAAAGTTATTTCCATTGCAGATAGAAAGGAAGCAATAAAAACGGCAGTGAGCCTGGCACAACCTAAAGATATCGTGTTAATAGCAGGCAAAGGACATGAGAAGTACCAGGAAATAAATGGAGTGAGGTATGACTTTGATGATAAGAAAATTTTGTTGGAAGTATTTGAAATGCTGGAAAAATAAATCGATGTGCTGATTTGATGATGAGTTGATGTGATGATTGAAAACAGATCAGCAGCTTTTAAAAGTAAAAAAGTAACGAGGATAAGAAATTATAAAATTGGTTAATTACCAAATTATCAAATCAATATGTTGTATCACTTATTTGATTGGTTGGCAAAACAAGGTTTCCGGTTTCCGGGAAGTGGGCTGTTTCAGTTCATCACTTTCAGGGTTTTGTTAGCTATGATCTTAAGCCTGGTGATTACAACTGTCTTCGGAAAAAAACTGATCAAGTTTTTGCAACGTAAACAATTAGGCGAATCCGTTAGAGACCTTGGCCTTGACGGTGAGCAGCAGAAAAAAGGAACACCTACAATGGGGGGCATCATTATTATCCTGGCCATTTTAATACCTACATTATTGTTGGCCAACCTGGATAAAGTGTATATCCGCTTAATGATATTATGTACTATCTGGCTGGGTGGGATAGGTTTTATCGATGATTATTTAAAGATCAGATCAAGGCGTAATGCACAGGCAAAAGGGATTACTTATAAAAAAAGTGATAGTGACGGATTGGCCGGCAGGTTTAAAATATTTGGGCAGGTAATGTTAGGAATAATTGTTGGGGCCACCTTATATTTTAATCAAAGTGTGGTGGTAAAAAGGGAAGTACCCATGCAAACAGGAACCGGGCAAATGTCGCTGGGACCTAAAGAAAAAACTACAAAAGCAAAATTTGATACGGTATTAATTGATGGCAAACAACATGTATTTGCATCGGTTAAAACACCGATCACTACAATTCCATTTCTTAAAGCTCATGAATTCAATTATGCAAAATTATTGCCAAAAGCCTGGCGTGATTATACCTACATACTATATATCCTTATTGTGATCTTTATTGTAACGGCAGTGAGTAACGGCGCAAATATTACTGATGGATTAGATGGCCTGGCAACAGGCGTAAGCGCAGTAATAGGTATTGCGTTGGGCATTTTTGCTTATGTAAGCGGTAATATAAAATTTGCCGAATACCTGAATATCATGTACATCCCCAACCTGGCAGAGTTGTCCATTTTCATTGCAGCATTTGTTGGTGCATGTATTGGTTTTCTCTGGTACAATGCTTACCCTGCACAGGTTTTTATGGGGGATACCGGCAGCCTTGCCCTTGGCGGAATTATTGCTGCTTTGGCCATCATTGTACGTAAAGAATTATTGATCCCCTTTTTCTGTTTTGTGTTTTTGGTTGAAAATTTAAGTGTGATGATACAGGTGGGTTATTTTAAATATACCAGGCGAAAATATGGTGAGGGAAGGCGTGTTTTTTTAATGAGCCCCTTACATCATCATTACCAAAAAAGGGGATATCACGAAAGTAAAATAGCTGTGCGATTCTGGATCATAACCATTTTAAGTGTGATGTTGGCCATTGTTACTTTGAAATTAAGATAATAAAAAACTTTGCCAGAGTTTTAAACTTTGGCAAAGTTGAAAAATAGTATTGGAAAACCGCAAACTAGAGGCAAATGAAAATTTGTTTCAAAGTTTTTCAATTATTAAAACCAGTATTTCTGAGAAACATTTAATATCCTGTATAAACCAACGACCTGTTAAATTCTATGCTGTTGAAGAACCATTTTATTTCATTTTAATGAAGTGTATTGTAATATAATGTAAAGAATGAAAAAACGATTGGTCATATTAGGTGCAGGTGAAAGTGGTGTTGGCGCTGCTTTGTTGGCTAAACAGCAGGGCTATGAAGTGTTTGTAAGCGATGCCGGGGCAATATTGGAAAGTTACAAAACAATATTGCAGCTCAACAAAATTGATTTTGAAGAATCAAAGCATACAATAGAAAAAATATTTAATGCAGATGAAGTGATGAAGAGCCCCGGCATTCCCGAAAAAAATGAATTGGTTAAAACAATAAGGGCCAATGGAATCCCGATCATCAGTGAGATAGAATTGGCCTACCGGTATAAAGGCAATAGCAGAATTATTGCTATAACCGGCAGTAACGGAAAAACCACTACCACAGCATTGACCTATCATATTTGTAAAACGGGTGGTGCCAATTGTGCAATGGTGGGTAATATCGGTTATTCATTTGCCAGGCAGGTTGCTGAAGATCCCAAAGAATTATATGTGGCAGAATTAAGTTCTTTTCAATTGGATGATATCAAAACTTTTCGCCCGGATGTAGCCATACTAACCAATATCACAGAAGATCATCTTGATCGCTATGAATACAAGTTTGAAAATTATATAAACAGTAAGTTCCGCGTGGCATTAAATCAGCAAGACACTGATGTATTCATTTATAACCTCGATGATGAAGTAACTACGAAAACAATAAATAACTATCCAATTAAATCAACACTAGCCCCATTTACTATGAGTAAACAACTGCCACAGGGTGCGTACCTGCTTAATGCAAAAATGCACCTCAAATGGAAAAGCGAAGAAATGCAGATGAGTATTGAAGACTTTGCAATAAAAGGCAAACATAATCAATACAATAGTATGGCTGCCAGCCTGGCTGCAACGGCAGTGGATATACGAAAAGAAAAAATAAGAGAGGCACTGCAGACTTTTGAAAGCCTGGAACACAGGATGGAACATGTAGTGAACATAAAAGGAGTTGAATTTATCAATGATAGCAAAGCCACCAATATCAACAGCACCTGGTTTGCCCTGGAAAGTATGGAAAAACCGGTGATATTGATTTTAGGCGGCGTTGATAAAGGCAATGATTATTCTTTACTTAAAGAACTGGTAAAAGAAAAAGTAAAAGCCATCGTATGTATGGGAATAGAAAACAGGAAAATACATGAAGCATTCGGAGATATAGTATCACTGATCGTGAACACTGAAAATACAAAAGATGCTGTGCAGTCGGCTTTTCATTTTGCCAATAAAGGAGATGTTGTATTGCTAAGCCCGGCCTGTGCAAGCTTTGACCTGTTTAAAAATTATGAAGACAGGGGAAACCAGTTTAAACAGGCAGTGAAGGAGTTGTAAAATCCTCTGAATCTCTCCCTGAAGAACGCCCGGATGACCCGGTCGGAAGGGAGAAAAGAAAAGGAGAAGATTGATGCGAAGTAGTAATGATGAGAAAAAAATTAAAAGTTGAAATGCTTAATTACAAAAGTTAAATAAAAATGTAAAGCCCGGCCTCCCTCTCTTTTGGAGAGGGAACGAGGGTGAGGCCAAATGTCAGAACAAATAAACATAAAACAATTTTTTACTCCATCATTTAGTGGTGTAAGCAATAACCTTGTTGCTAAAACAAAAGGCGACCGTGTTATCTGGGGAATTGTGGTGATACTTACACTGGTGAGTTTACTTGTAGTGTATAGCAGCACCGGTTCGTTGGCCTACAAATACAGTAAAAGCACAGAAAGTTATTTGTTTAAACAGTTTGCATTTATTATCCTGGGTGTTTTTGTCATTTATTTTGCACACCGTGTTAATTACACGATCTATTCAAGGGTAGCTAAATTACTTTTCGTTGTTTCCATACCGTTATTAATATATACTTACTTTTTTGGAACCCGGATAAATGAAGGAAGCCGGTGGATCATGTTGCCCGTGATCAACATGACCTTTCAAACTTCTGATATGGCCAAACTTGCCCTGTTTATGTATTTGAGCCGTCAGTTGAGCCGCAAGCAAAGTGTTATTAAAGATTTTAAAAAAGGATTTCTACCAGTTATCACACCTGTTGCTATCATTTGTTTGTTGATTGCGCCTGCCAATCTTTCTACTGCCATGCTGATTGCCGGAACCAGTTTTGTTTTAATGTTTATCGGAAGGGTAAGTACCAAACATATTTTACTAACCATTGGGATTACTTTACTGCCGGTTATTTTGTTAACAGGACTTGCTGTAAAATATTATGACAAGACAGAGCATAAAACAAAAGATCTTCCGGCTATTTTTTCTGTTGGACGTATGCCTACCTGGATCGGGCGCATACAAACTTTTATATACAGTACTAAGGAAGACATTAATGAAAAATTATACCAGAACAACCAGGCAAATATTGCCATTGCAAGTGGCAGTTGGTTTGGCCGGGGCCCGGGTAATAGTAAAGCCCGTAATTTTTTACCACACTCATACAGCGATTTTATTTTCGCGATCATATTGGAGGAATATGGTTTATTAGGCGGTACGTTCATGGTTTTTATTTACCTGTTGTTTTTATACCGGTGTATAAGATTATACAGAAAATGCCCTTTTGCATTCGGGGCATTTCTTGCATTGGCATTAAGTTTTATGCTGGTGATACAGGCTATTGCCAATATGGGGGTTAATGTAAGCGTATTTCCAAATACAGGGGTTACGTTACCGTTAGTAAGTATGGGTGGTAGTAGTTTTCTGTTCACCTGCTTATCAATAGGTATCATTTTAAGTGTGGCCAGGAACGTGGAGCAAATGGAAAGCACCCTGTCCCCCGAAGGGTGAACTTAGGGAGAGTCAGTAAAATAAATGCGGTGCAACACTTATTTTATTGCTTAATGTTTTGACCCTGACATTAGCTCTTTGATTAAGCATTGTCCCCGCCCTGGCGAGGCTCACTTGTACGGCATATAATTATGCAATAGGTTAATGCGAATGGAATAAATTAAAAGAAATGAATTGATTGTTTAAATGAATGATGACACAAAAATAGAAGCTTCAAAGAACCCACTTTCGTCCGCAGGACTCTGTGAGGGGGGCAGGGGGGCTGGAGTTCGTATCATTATAGCAGGTGGCGGAACCGGCGGTCATATTTTTCCGGCCATTGCCATTGCTAATGCTATAAAAAAACAGGAACCACAAACTGAAATATTATTTGTGGGTGCAAAAGGAAAAATGGAAATGGAGAAAATACCACAGGCCGGATACAAAATTGAAGGCCTGGATATAGCAGGGTTAAACAGGAGTTTTTTGATAAAAAATATCGGATTACCATTTAAACTGGTTAAAAGTTTTATCCAGGTAAAACGGATCTTCAGGTCTTTTAAACCAACTGCTGTTATTGGTGTTGGAGGTTATTCCACATTCCCGGTTTTGCGTTATGCACAATCAAAAGGAATTCCTTCTTTCATTCATGAGAGTAATTCTTTTGCTGGTAAAGCCAATAAGATGCTGAGCAAAAAGGCAACTAAAATTTTTGTAGCCAGTGGCGGAATGGAAAAATTCTTTCCCGGTAAAAAGGTTATGATCACAGGAAATCCGATCAGGACGAATATTGCATCAGGGATGTTTTCAAGAGAATCAGGGATAAAATATTTTGGATTGAACCCCGGTAAAAAAACAGTTCTGTCAATTGGCGGCAGCCTGGGTGCAAAAAGTATCAATGAAGCGCTGGATAAAAACCTGGTTGAATTTGAAAAAAATAACCTTCAGTTGATCTGGCAAACCGGCAAGCCTTATTTTGACAGAGCAAAGCAAATAACAAATGGTAAAACCGGTATTTGTTTAAATGAATTTATCAACGAAATGGAATATGCATACGCGGCAGCAGATGTAGTGATCAGCAGGAGCGGTGCAATGGCTATTTCAGAATTATGTGTGATGGGTAAGCCGGTGATCTTTGTTCCTTATCCTTTTGCTGCCGAAGATCATCAGACGGCTAATGCACAAAATTTAGTTAATAAACAGGCGGCGTTGATGATAAAAGATAATGATGCGTTAGATAAACTGGTGGCGGCGATCATTGACCTGGCAAAAGACAATGAAAAACAACTTGAATTGAAAACGAATATCAATAAACTGGCTATTACCAATGCAGATGAAATTATTGCTAAAGAAATATTGAGTGCAATTAAATGATTGAGATAAATAAAATATCAAGGGTATACTTTATCGGCATCGGTGGTATTGGCATGAGTGCATTGGCCAGGTATTTTAATTCAAAAAAAATAGAAGTTAGCGGTTATGATAAAACAGTAACTGAATTAACAAAACAATTGGAAAATGAAGGCATATCAGTTCATTACGAAGATAATATTGAGTTCATTGACAAAGATGCACAGTTGATAGTTTATACTCCGGCAGTTCCTAAAGATCACGGGGAGTTGGTTTATTATCAACAAAATAATTATCCTGTTGTAAAACGGAGCGATGTATTAGGAGCAATAACCAACAGTTCTTTTAATATATGCGTTGCCGGTACACATGGCAAAACCACCACCAGCAGTATGGTGGCACATATCCTGCAGCACAGCGGATATGGTTGTAATGCTTTCTTGGGGGGAATTGCAGTGAACTACAATAGCAATTTTTGGCCACAGGCCCCCGGGGGGAGTAGTGGAAAAAATGTTTGCGTGGTTGAAGCAGATGAGTATGATCGTAGTTTTTTGAAACTGAATCCAGATGTTGCCATTATCACAGCCACGGATGCCGACCACCTGGATATCTATGGAACGGCTGAAAACGTTGAACAGGCATTCATTGAATTTTCGGCCAAAATAAAACCCGGGGGTTGCCTGGTATTAAAATATGGGTTAACGCGAAATGATGATTTTAAAATAAAGGATATCTGTACTTATAGTGTGCAAAGCAATGATGCAAATATTCATGTCAATAATTTAAAAATAGATAATGGAGCTTATCGGTTTGATGTTGTTAATGATTATTGGAAGATTGAAAATGTGGAATTGAATATGGGTGGTTTGCATAATGTTGAAAATAGTATTGCTGCGATCGGCGTGGCAAAGTATCTTAAGATCAGTGATGATAAAATTAAAGCAGCCGTTAGTTCGTATAAAGGAGTAAAAAGAAGATTTGAATATATAATAAAAAATGAGGAAATGGTTTATATCGATGATTACGCACATCACCCGGATGAATTGAAAGCATTAATAACAGGAGCAAAAAATTTGTTTCCGGAAAAAAAATGCGTATTAATATTTCAACCGCATTTGTACAGCAGAACAAAAGATTTTGCTGATGGCTTTGCACAAAGCCTTGACCTGGCAGACGAAGTGATACTGTTACCTATTTACCCGGCAAGGGAATTAGCTATCCCCGGGGTAACAAGTGAAATGATATTGAAAAAAATGAAAATAAAAAATAAAACAGTAAAAACAAAAGAAGAAGTACTTGATTGGGTAAAGGATATCAATACTGAACTATTGATCACCGCAGGAGCCGGCGACATTGATACCCTGGTTGAACCAATAAAAGAAATACTGGAAAAGAAAATTGGAGAATAAAAAACGATACAGCATTAAAAACATTTTGTTAACCACATTTTGGGTTAGCATTGGTGCGGGCATTATTGTAATGCTGGTTGCAGGTATCCGTAAATCGGATGCTCAGCTATGCAAAGGAATTGAAATCAGTATCAGCGGAGTAAATAATAATTTTTTTGTTGATAAAACTGATATTCTCAAAGCCATAACAGTGATAGCATCCGGAAGTCCGGTTGGCAAACCCATTGGCTCGCTGAACCTGAAAATGATGGAATTGCAACTTGAAAAAAACACCTGGGTAAAAG
>JAYVUE010000189.1:0-11854 GCA_043788195.1 Chitinophagaceae bacterium | reverse complement strand
GCTGCAGATCAATAGGCATGGGCATTTGTCCTATTCTTTTTAACCGGATCTTTGTGAGGTTATTTTCTTCCCAAAGACTGTCAATGGAATAATTGATCGTTTTTGTTGTATTACACCAATACTCTTTATACCAATCCAGTTTAGTACCGCTTACAATTTCTGCTACACGGATCAGGTCGTTGCTATTGGGATGTTTGAACTTCCATTGATCATAATATTCGAGTAACATTTTATCTCTAGGTTCAGCACCAATGATATAACCCAATTGTTCCATAAAAACTGCGCCTTTTGAATAAGCCGCAATACCATACGCAAAATTAGTATTGAAGTGATCTGCATGTGTTGTCAATGGCTCTTCGAAACCGCTTTTTACCAGCTGGTAATATCCCGCATAGGCATCACTATTATCTTCAGGTACAATATTTACCAAATTGCTAAGGTTTTTATTATCAGGATTGGCCTTTAATGCATCCCTTAAATTTTGCAATGAAGATTTGTGGTTGTAGAATTTAGAAACAAGGTCTTCTGCATAGCTGGTAAATCCTTCATCCATCCATGCATACATGCCTTCATTAGTGCCCAGCATCATCTGGTACCAGCTATGCATCCATTCATGAAAAACCGTACCCAGTCCGGGCCCGCTGATCAATGTAACCATCGGGTACTCCATACCACCATCCCCACCCTGTATAAAAGAATATTGTGGATAAGGATATTTTCCAAATTTACTTTCCATAAATGGTAAAGCCTGAACTGCTGCATCTGCTACTTTTTCCCATGCACTGTCGTTCATTAAATTATTTTCTTTGTAATTGTAAATAACATTCAATACCGGGCCTCCATTAGGCATTTTACGAACCAGGTGCCTGTAATCGGGATCAGCAGCCCAAACAAAATCATGTATATTATTGCCCACAAAATGCCAGCTGCGTTTATCCTTTGTTGTTGGCTTCAGTTCTGTACCCGGTGCATCATAGCCCCACCCAATTTCATTGGCATTGATCAAAACACCGGTGGCTCCTAATTTATAGGTTTTATCAATATTGATTGTAACATCAAAATCGCCCCAAACACCATAAAACTCACGGGCAACATATGGTGTTGGATGCCATCCTTCAAAATCGTACTCACATAATTTTGGGTACCATTGGCTCATGCTATAACGTACTCCGGTTGTAGGATTATCTCTCCCGCTGCGTCGTACCTGTAAAGGTACCTGCGCTTCAAATTCCATATCAAAAACAACTTTTCCTTTTGCCGCAATGGGTTTAGTTAAGTTTACTTCCAGTATAGTTTCATGATATTTGAAAGGCTGTGCAACACCATTCATTTTTAATGATATTATTTTTTGATAGCCTATTTCATTTTCTTTCAATTTTGAGATCCGGTCTCTCACCCTGCCATCCCAATCAATCCGGCCATTTATCAAAACCTTTCCTAATTCCTGGCTTCTGATATCCATACTGCTGCCGGGTTGAAAAGCATTAAAGTATAAATGGTAAAATACTTTATTCAATACATCAGGTGAGTTATTGGTATACTCCAGTTTTTGCTTACCAATAAAACGGTTGGTATTTACATCCAGATCAATATTCATATTATACTTAACCCGCTGCTGCCAGTACTGAGCAGAGCCCAGGTATCCAGGCTGTGCATTAACAGCAATAAGAAATAAAAAGCTGGAAATAAGAAATAAGAAAGTTGCTTTATGATTCATACAAATAATTTAATAGTGGTAAATTTCGGGAAAATAGCTTTATGAAAAACATAAAACTGATAAACGGCCATCCCTTTGTTGCCTACTGCAAAGAAACCTATACTGAAGCAGATATGATAAAAAAGACAGTCTCTTTTTTAAAATGGATGGAAAAGCGAAGAACCTGCAGGGATTTTTTGGATAAGCATGTTTCAAAAACAGTTATTGAAAATATTATTCTTTCTGCATCTACTGCACCCAGTGGTGCACATAAACAGCCCTGGACATTTTGCGTTGTGAGTGACCCAATATTAAAAAAACAAATAAGAATTGCTGCTGAAAAAGAAGAGCAGGAAAGTTATAACGGCAGAATGCCTGAAGAATGGTTGCAAGACCTTGCCCCGATTGGAACCGACTGGCACAAGCCTTTCCTGGAAACAGCACCATATCTTATCATTGTTTTTAAAAGAAGCTATGAATTTGAACCCAATGGTCATAAACATCCCAATTATTATGTTACAGAAAGTGTTGGACTTGCCTGTGGGTTTTTATTAGCAGCCATACATGATGCAGGCCTGGTTGCCCTTACCCATACACCCAGCCCTATGAATTTTTTATGTAAAATTTTAAACCGGCCTCAGAATGAAAAACCTTTTTTACTGATCCCGGTGGGTTATCCGGCGGATAAATGCTGGGTACCTGATCTGAAAAGGAAAGAACTTGGCGAAGTGGCTATTTTTTATTAGTCTACTTCTCAAAAAAATCAATAACAGCCTTATTAAATGCTTTTGCATCTTCTGAAGGAAAATAATGTGTTGCTTTAGGAACTATCATCAATGTACTTTTGGGAATATTTGCTGCAATTCCTTTTGTATGTTCTTCAAGGATAATATCCTTTTCGCCGGCTACTACCAGTGCAGGACAACTTATCTTTTTTAAATCTTCAAATGAATGATTGGGTTCTGTAACAAGCAAGTTAAGAAGCCTCAACCGGTTCTTTGCAAACGCCGAAGAATCTTCCTCAAATTCCTTTTTCAATTTTCTAACCTCATTAAATGTGCCTCTGGAGACCACTGTTTTATCAATAAACACATTTGCACCCATGGTTACCAGTTTTTTTACTTTAACCGGGTATCTCATCGCCATAATGAGACCTGTATTTCCGCCATCACTCCAACCTACAATATTTACACTATCAAGGTTCAAATGATCCAATAACGCATTCATATCTTCTGCAAACAGGTCATAAGTATATGTTTTGCCATCTTCAGAAGATTTTCCCTGTCCTCTTGTATCTACTGCTATTACTTTATACTTTTTAGATAATTCGGGAATTTGTTTTTCAAATAAACTAATGGAACAAGAATTACCATGTAATAACAAAAGCGGCTCTCCCTGTCCGTATACTTCATAATATATGTTGATGCCATTTACCTTTGCAAATTTTCCGGTATGGCTGTTATTGCCATAGGTATCTTCGGGTATAAATGAAGATCCATCAATTTTAAATGATCTTTTACCCTCGTATGATGCAGATTCAGTTACTCCTTTTGTAAAACCATTTCTTTGCACCAAATAACCCCATGTTTTTCTAAGAATGACAGTATCACTTTCAAATCCCCCATCAGGTAAATTTACCTGTTCCCATTTATTTTTTTCTGTTTCAACAAAAAGTTTAAAATCATCAAAGTAAAATATTCCCTTTCGATGATATAGACCGCCGAAGTAGATCCAAATAGCATTTTTATCAACCTTGCCGGAAATAGTATAAATCTTCCACTCATTTAAACGGATGGGTTTGTCCATCATGTTATTAAAGAAACCCATTTTTTTTTCAGCTTTATCCACACGCATCCAAACCTCTGCTTCTGCAGAACTATCGATTACCTGTACTTTCACTGCAGCCTGAAGCCTGAATTTTTTTCCAATATATGGAGCTGCATCAACTCTTTGACTAAATGCTCCCCAATCATTAGGCATTTGAGCAAATGCCACTAAAAAACCCGGTACTATTAATATGATGAACAAAAATGCTTGTTTCATGTTTTTAGTTCTTTTTACCTTCGATAACAATTACAATTTCTCCTTTTACTGCTCTTTCCTTAAAATAATCATGCACTACCTGTAAACTACCCCTTTTATTTTCTTCAAATTTTTTAGTGAGTTCGCGGCTTACGCAACATTGCCTTTCGGCGCCAAAGTAAACTATGAAATCATTTAAGGTTTTTACCAATCGCATAGGGCTTTCATAAAAGATCATTGTCCTTTCTTCGGTTGACAGTTTTTTTAACATCGTTTGCCTTCCTTTTTTTAAGGGAAGAAACCCTTCAAAACAAAAACTGTTCATTGGCAAGCCGCTATTTACCAATGCCGGTACAAATGCTGTTGCACCTGGTAAACATTCTACTTTAATCTTATTTTTTACACATTCTCTTACCAATAAAAAAGCAGGGTCACTTATTCCCGGGGTACCCGCATCCGTAAGTAAAGCCATTGTTTTACCGGCCAGTAATTGTTCTGTTAAATGCGTAAGAATTTTATGTTCGTTGTGCTGGTGATAGGGTGAAATGGGTTTTTGTACCTGGTAATGATTCAATAAAACCGAGGAGGTCCTTGTATCTTCTGCAAGTATAAGGTCAACGCTTTTTAATATGGCTATCGCCCTGAAGGTCATATCAGCCAGGTTGCCTATGGGAGTGGGAACGATGTAAAGCATAACAGCTGATAGTTGTTAGCTGATAGCTTTTAGCAAAACCAAAGCTGATACTAATGGCTAAAAGCTAATAGCTAAAGGCTATATTTTTTTATATAATTGAGATCTCAAAAATTTCCATCACCGGGTTGGCCAGTAATTTTTTTGCGGATGCAGTTGCTGTTATTAATGCTTCTTCTTTGCTGCCGGCTTCAATTTGCAGATCAATATGTTTACCTATACGCACATCCGATATATTGTTTAACCCTAAATTCTGCAAACCGTCCATAACCGCCTTACCTTGCGGATCTAACAGATCTTTTAGCGGCATTACTTTTACCTGTGCTGTAAATATCATGATTGTTGTTGTTTGAATGACAAAGATAAAATAATGTAAATAACAAATACGGCAGGAACTGCCAGCCAATGCATAAACAATGAAGCAATAATTGCAGCAGCGATCAGAATGAGCTTAGGAAAATTATTTTTTATGCTAAGATCTTTAAATTTTAAAGCCATCATTGGCAGCTTACTTATCATCAGCCAGCTAAGCACTAAAATAATTCCGTAAAGAACCCATTTGTTTAATAATAAATTGTTGATCGTTTCAGAATGATTATTCCAATAAATAAGCGGTAAAGAAGCGATGACCAGGCCTACAGCGGGAATGGGCACTCCTTTAAATCCATATGATGTTGATTCATCGAGGTTAAACCTTGCCAGGCGCCATGCACCTGCACATGCCAATAAAAAAGCCGGCAGTAACCAAATCACAGAAGTATTGATGCCATCTTCTTCCATTGCAATACTCAATCGCAAAAACTGGTAAAGTATCATTGCCGGAGCCACTCCAAAACTTACTACATCAGCTAATGAATCCAATTGTTTGCCCATTGGCGAAACGGCATTGAATAATCTTGCCACAAATCCATCCAAAAAATCTACAACAGCAGCAAGGCCAATAAATAATGAAGCCATCCATATTTTTTCCGGAATATCAACAAGCTGGGCACCTTCGGCAGTGTATTGAATTGTAATACCATTTTGTAAAACAGAAACAATGGCAAGGCATCCAAAAACTAAATTAAGAAGGGTGAATATGTTGGGTATTTGTTTCATGTTTGAAAAGCAGACGACCGACTATTGACCACCGACGACCAGCCACCGGTTTGTGAAGTTTGTTATTTTTTTTGAATTGAATTTTTAAATGCCTGAATTTTTGCTGATAATTTATCTAAATCGTTATAATATTTATCAAATTGTGTGTTGTCAATATAATTTCTCTTTACAGCAAGATAAAGACAGTTTACAACTTCCATAGCTGATCTTTGGGCATACCCAATAAATTTTACCTGCTCCGGATCAGATTGGCCGGTAGATCCTTCTGCAATATTCAAAGATATTGAATCAGCAGCCCTTTTCATTTGAGAAGTAAGTTAAAATATCTCTTCTTTCGGGAAATTCCGTGTAAGCATATGAATCTCATCAGCTAAATCAATAGCCAGTTTCCATATTTCAAGCTTCTCAAACTTAAAAGGCATTGGTTACGGTTAAAATATATTCTTCAACATAAAAACTCCATCAGTCGTCGGTGGTCGGTATTCGGTGGTCGGTAGTCATCTTTTCATCAACGCTTCGATCTCTTCCACCGTTATCGGAATATTTTTCATCAGGTCTTTATTACCCGTTTTTGTTATCCAAAAATTATTTTCAATCCGAACTCCCATTTTTTCTTCTTCAATATAAATTCCGGGTTCAATGGTAAAAACCATGCCGGCCTTAACGGGCTCTGTTCTTGTACCCAGGTCATGTACATCAATTCCCAGGTGATGTGAGATGCCGTGGTATAAATATTTACTGTATGCACGGTTTTCGGCATCTTCATTTTTTACTTCACTCTTTCGCAGCAGGCCGATCTTTAAAAATACCTGTGTAGCTTCTTCGCCTACTTTTTTTGTATAATCAATGATACTGATACCGGGTTTTAAAATACTTACTGCATATTGATGAAGGTGCAGGCAGGCATTGTAAACAGTTTTTTGTCTGCGTCCAAATTTTCCATTAACAGGAATGGTACGGGTAAGATCCGCACAATAATTCCCATATTCAGCGCCAAAGTCCATTAATATTAATTCTCCATCCTTACATTCACAGTTGTTGTCTACATAATGCAATGTGCGGGCCCTGTCGCCGCTGGCAATGATTGAGCCATAAGCAGGTCCGGTTGACCTTTGTGATAAAAAAGAATGGTAGATCTCGGCTTCAATTTCATTTTCCATTACGCCCGGCCTGACGAATTTAAGTAAGCGCCTGAAAGTGGCGTCAGTAATATCAATGGCTTTTTGCATTACTTCCACTTCCAGCGCCGTTTTTATTGCTCTTAATTCCTTCAATATTTTTGCACTTCGTTTATAGTTATGTAAGGGAAAACGTCTTCTCATTTTTTCGGCATAACGATAGTCTCTTACCTGCCGCAGGTTAGCTTTACGGTCGTTCTCATTGGTATTGAGGTAAATGTTTTCAACCCAATGAATCCAGGGTTGTAACATTCCATCTAAAACATCAAGCCATACAATTGTGCTGATCCCCGAAATGGCGGTTGCTTCGTTTACCCTTAGCCGGTGGCCATCCCATTTTTCTTTTAATTCATTGGGCCTTACCAATACCAATACTTCCCGAAATTTAGGATCCGGGTTATCTGGATATAAAACCAGCATCGAATCTTCCTGCTCAATTCCGGTTAACCAGATCAGGTCCGAGTTTTGTTTAAAGCGATATAACTGGTCTGCATTGGTGGGTAGCTCATCATTACTATTAAAAATGGCAATGGAATTTTTTTCCATTTTTTCGGTAAAGCGTTTTCGATTATTAATGAAGATCTCTGGATTGAGTGGTAGATATTTCATGTTTTTAAATTTATACTGCAATATACAGTTAATAAAAGATCTATTTTTTAGCCAAAAAGAAACACAAAAAGAGGAGTAATATTTATATTTGTTTAAAGTATCCTTAAAAAATTAAAATTTTACCTTATTCAAACATTGAACGAAATTGTTGAACCTTGTTCAAAAAAATGAATAAGAATTGAATTTTTATAAAGAATTGTATACTTTTAGTCCATTCTTTTAAATTATTCAATCTCAGATTGGCTTTTACTAAAATACCATTAACCTAACTTTGTATCAACGATTGATCAAACCTAAAACGATTGCTTGCTATGTCAGTTCCAACAATGTTTTCATTATCAAAGAATGCATTAATTAATCTCGGTCTTAAAGATGCCGACAAGGTTCATTATCAACTAAATCCTGCTGAATTAAGCAACCAAACCATTCAGCGTGGAGAAGGTGTATTAAACGATACAGGAGCCTTATTGATCAATACCGGAAAGTTCACCGGCCGTAGCCCAAAAGATAAATTTACAGTAAAAGATGCCCTTACAGAAAGTACAGTGCATTGGAATGATTTTAATATTCCTTTTGAAGAAAAGAATTTCTTACAATTAAAGGAAAAAATGTTGGCTTACCTGGATAACAAAGAGATATGGATACGGGATTGTTTTGCCTGTGCCGATGAAACATTTCGTCTCAGGCTGCGTGTTGTTAATGAAAATCCATGGAGTAATTTGTTTTGTTATAATATGTTTATTCGTCCTGAAGAAAAAGATCTTGAAGATTTTGTTCCTCAGTGGCACATTATTCAGGCACCCGGATTTATGGCCGACCCTACAGTTGATGGCACAAGAGCCGAAAATTTTGCTGTACTGAGTTTTACACATAAAACCATATTAATTGGCGGTACTGGTTATACAGGTGAGATGAAGAAAGGCATTTTTACCATGCTCAATTTTGTATTACCCGAACGTGCCGATGTGTTAAGTATGCATTGCAGTGCCAATATGGGCAATACAGGAGATACTGCTATTTTCTTTGGATTGAGTGGAACTGGTAAAACCACTTTGAGTGCCGATCCTAACCGGCTATTGATTGGCGATGATGAACATGGCTGGAACAATGACAGTGTATTTAATTTTGAGGGTGGTTGTTATGCAAAATGTATTGATCTGAGTGAAGAAAAAGAGCCTGAAATTTTTCATGCCATCAGACCAGGTGCATTGGTAGAAAACGTAACCTTTATTGAAGGAACAAATAAAATTGATTTTGCCAGTAAAAAAATTACTGAGAATACCCGTGTAAGTTATCCTTTACATTTTATCAGTAATGCACTGGAACCATCTATTGGTAAAACCCCAAAAAATATTTTCTTTTTAACTTGTGATGCATACGGGGTTTTACCTCCCATCAGCAAACTTACAGCCGGACAAGCGATGTACCAGTTCATCAGTGGTTATACTGCAAAGGTTGCAGGAACAGAAGCCGGTGTAACAGAACCAAAATCTACTTTCAGTGCCTGCTTTGGCGCTCCGTTTCTCCCATTACATCCGGGTCAGTATGCCGAAATGTTGGGCAAAAAAATGAAAGAACATAATGTAAATGTGTGGATGATCAATACAGGTTGGAGTGGAGGTGCATATGGTGTTGGAAGCCGTATGAAACTGAGTTATACAAGAGCCATGATCACAGCAGCATTAGAAGGAAACCTTGATAATGTAGCATATGAAGCACATCCTGTTTTTGGAATGATGATGCCAACTACCTGCCCCAATGTTCCTGTAGAAATTTTAAATCCAAGAAATACCTGGGCCGATAAAGTGAAGTATGATGCCATGGCCAAAAACCTGGCAGGCCAGTTCATTAAAAATTTTGAGAAATATGCCAGCGGTACCAATGAAGAGATATTGGCTGCTGCACCAAAAATTTAAAATACAACAAGCAACGATTGCTGGTTATGAAAATCCCCTGAGTGATCTGGGGATTTTTTTGTGCGATTTTTTTACCGGCGTGAAATATAATCAGGATCAAAATCGCATTTCCGGAATATCCCCATTTACTACTAATTTTCCTGCTGTTTTAGCAACTATCTCTTCTACACTTACCCCCGGTGCCCTTTCCAATAATTTAAATCCGTCTTCGGTGATATCAAGTACTGCTAATTCAGTAACTACCTTTTTAACACAGCGTTTACCCGTAAGAGGTAAATTACATTGGGGCAATAATTTACTTTCGCCTTTTGGGTTGGTATGCATCATGGCTACAATAATGTTTTTAGCACTGGCCACAAGGTCCATTGCACCGCCCATTCCTTTTACCATTTTACCCGGTATTTTCCAATTGGCAATATCTCCTTTCTCGCTTACTTCCATGGCACCCAAAACTGTAAGGTCTACTTTGCCGGCACGTATCATTCCAAAACTCATAGCACTATCAAAAAATGCAGAACCTGGTACTGTTGTAATGGTTTGCTTACCTGCATTGATCAGATCGGGGTTTTCATTACCCTCAAAAGGAAATGGCCCCATACCTAATAATCCATTTTCGCTCTGTAAAATTACATCCATCCCTGCAGGAATATAATTGGCCACCAATGTGGGTATGCCAATGCCAAGATTTACATAATACCCATCTTTAAGTTCTTTGGCTATACGTTGTGCTATTTGTTCTTTAGATAACATATTAATTTGATGATGTGGCGGTTTGATGATTTGATGATTACATGATCAGTTAAAGCCATAATATAAAAATAAGTATCTCCTGTTTGCAGAAATTATCAAATCATCAAATCAAATGATCTTTCTTACTGTCCGTTGTTCGATCCTCTTCTCATACCCCGTTCCTTTAAAAATTCGATGTACATAAATACCTGGTGTATGAATATTATTTGGATCCAGTTCACCTGAGGGAACCAATTCTTCAACTTCAGCAATGGTAATTTTTCCGGCCATTGCCATCAACGGGTTAAAATTACGAGCCGTTGATGCATAAATTAAATTACCATCTGTATCTCCCTTCCAGGCCTTTACAATAGCAAAATCCGATTCAAAAGCATATTCCATCAAATACTCTTTGCCATTAAAGACCCTGGTCTCTTTTCCCTCTGCAACTTCGGTTCCTATACCAGCTGGTGTAAAAATTGCAGGCATACCATATCCTGCTGCCATACATCTTGTAGCTAATGTTCCCTGTGGAATTAGTTCTACTTCCAGTTCCCCGCTTAATAACTGTCTTTCAAATTCTGCATTCTCGCCTACATAAGAAGAGATCATTTTCTTCACCTGCTTATGTTGCAACATCATGCCGATACCAAAATCATCTACGCCCGCATTATTGCTGATACAGGTTAAGTTTGTTATTCCTTTTTTTACAATTGCTGCAATACAATTTTCGGGAATACCACATAACCCAAAGCCGCCTAACATAATAATGGCGCCATTATTAATATCGTTTATTGCTGCAAAAGCGCTATCATAAACTTTATTCATTCATTATTGATTTACGGAGATCAGGATAAATATTGAATGTCTTATTTCTTTCCCTGTTAGCCTTATTGATCAGGCTATCTATAATGATTTTATAAAGTTGAGTATTGGTTTTATAATAATCATAGCTTTCATAAAATATTTTTTTTGAAACCATATGTTGGGCAAAAATTATTTTTTGGAGTTTAACATTTTCTTCAACAGCATTTTTTGAAGAATCTTTTTTGATGAAATCGGTAGTAAATGCATCAACCCTGATAACATCCCATAATACTGCCTGCATTTTATCTGGTTTTAGTATCCCGGGCGGTAAGGTATTTTTGTTGCCACAGGATACTATTATAACACTGATGAATAAAATTAATTTAGCCCTTATCATTTCAGTTCATCTTTGTATTTGGTTGCATTGGTGATATCCATTTTCTGCAACAATTCAGAAGCCCTTGCTTTATCCTGTTGCGGAGCTTTTGAAAATGTATTTATCAGCTCATTTGATTTTCCCTGGAAGAAAAACTGGTTGATCATTTTATTAGGATTATCAGTATTGAAATTGTTTAAAAGGTTCAATACATTCAATATTTCAGTACGGGCATTATTATCATTTTCATATAATTTATCCATTCCCATCCTGTAATAATTATAGTATACATCATGCATAATTGTATACCTGCTGTTCTGCATGTTTTCAACCAACCAATATCGGTTTCGAACACCGTCAAACGCTTTCCAGCCCGCAATATTTCTTCCATCGGGTGCATTATTTACAATGTTTTGTGCTTTTTGAAAATAAAGATCACCACCACGTGGCGAATAAGAATCATAATCAAAAGCCAATATGATATTAATATAATAAGCCAAAACAGCTGTAAGGTTAGAAACTAATGCATCTGTTCCGGATACCCTGTTATCATTGAAATCGAGCTGTTGAAATTCAACATATTTAAAAGTAATATTTTCATCCTTGTAATTAATAATAGGTGAAACATATGAAGTATTATAAATGGGCCTTGCAGCCTGAACGATCAATGATGCATTATAAACATTAGCATCGGAAGTTCCTTCCAGGTTTAGTAAAAAACTACAATCTATT
>JAYVUE010000188.1:0-11488 GCA_043788195.1 Chitinophagaceae bacterium | reverse complement strand
TTCACCATGGTGCAAAAGAAAATGGACAAGGATTTAACTACGGTATAACTTTGAGTAACCTGGGATCTAAGATATCTTATTCCAGTAACGCTAATGATAAAGATTATATCCCTGCTAACTTTGGTTTAGGACTTGCCTATACTAAAGTATTCAATAGTAGTAATAAAATTACTTTTGGTTTAGATTTTAATAAATTAATGGTACCAACTGCAAAATTAGATTCAGCAGGTAATTTTCCTAGCCAGTCAGCTTTAACAAAATATCGCAGCAAAAGTGTAGTAAGCAGCTGGTTTAGTTCTTGGGGTGATGCTACAGATGGTGTTGCTGAAGAAATTCAAGAGGTTAGTTTAGGTATAGGTGCTGAATATTGGTACAATGACCTGTTCGCTTTCAGAGCTGGTTATTTCTACGAAAATAAAAATAAAGGAAATAGAAGATATTTCACAGTTGGTGCTGGTTTGAAATATAGTAAGTTTGGAATTAATTTCGCTTATTTATTCCCATCAGGAAGCGGTGTTAGCCGTAACCCATTGTCAAATACATGGCGTTTTGGTCTGTTGTTTGATATGGGAAGCAAAAAATAATAATGAACTATTTCATGTAAAAAAGCGTCAAGCCTCAGGCTTGACGCTTTTTTGTTTTTAGTACCAATCAATTTATAGATATTTGCATCATAATAAAATTAGAATGTCTTATAGGATAGGTTCAGGTATTGATTTTCATCAACTGCAAGAAGGGCGGGATCTATGGATCGGGGGAATTCAAATTCCACATACAAAAGGTGCATTAGGTCATAGTGATGCAGATGTATTGTTGCATGCTATATGTGATGCATTGTTTGGCGCTTTAAGCCTTGGCGACATAGGTGTACATTTTCCGGATACAGATATGGCTTATAAAAATATTGATAGTAAAATTTTATTGTCTAAATGCATTGAAATAGTACAAGGACATGGCTATAGTATAGTAAATATAGACACAACTCTTTGTTTGCAAGCTCCAAAAATAAATCCATATGTAGTACAAATGAAACAAGTTATAGCTGATATATTGAAAATTTCAATCGATCTTATTTCAATAAAAGCAACTACAACAGAGCAAATGGGCTTTGTTGGAAGAGAAGAAGGATTAGTAGCTTATGCAACAGTTTTACTTAATAAAAAGACAAATTAAAATTAACATTATTTGAAAAAGTTACTTTTTACCTTTTACTTTTTTTTTATAATTACAGCTATACTTGCTCAAAAGCAAACTAATATCTGGTATTTTGGTAATAAAGCCGGACTGGATTTTAATTCTGTGCCTCCAAAAGCTTTAAATAATGGCAAAGCTGCTTCTGTGGAGGGCTCTTCAACAGTATCAGATAATAATGGGAAATTGCTATTTTATACTAACGGTACAGTAATAATGAATAGGCAACACCTGATAATGTTAAATGGTAATAACCTGTTTGGAGATATTAGTAGTACAAATAACACGCTGATTGTACCCTTGCCCGGAAATGATAGTATTTATTATGTTTTTACCACAGGAGCTGCATTACAGGAAACACATGAATTTAGATACAGTATTGTAAACATTAAAGGCGACGGAGGTTTAGGGGAAGTTATTAATAAAAATATATTTATTGAAGATCTGATTTTTGAAAAACTCGCAGGGGTAAGGCATTGTAATAATCGGGACGTTTGGATAGTTGTTCATAAATGGGATAGTGATGAATACCATTCTTATTTAGTAACAGCTAATGGGTTGAGTTTATCACCGGTAAATAGCAATACCGGGCTTGTGATTACAGGTTATGAAAATAATGCAATCGGTACTTTAAAATTTTCGAGTAAAGGTAATTCACTTGCTGCCGTACATTCTTTTCAAAATGATGCAGTTGAACTAATGGATTTTGATAACACAACTGGTGTTATATCCAATCCTATAGTTTTTCATCCTAATTCCATTCCCAAAGCAATTTCTTTTATAGGTGTATATGGCGCAGAATTTTCTCCAAATGGCAATTTATTGTATATATCTTCAAATACTTCTTCAACTGTTCCGTGCATCTTATATCAATTTGATATAACCTCGCATAATGCGGTAACAATCATCAGCACAAAACAAATTATTGCTCAAACAACACCCTGGTTTGCCGGTGCTTTACAAACAGGACCGGATCTTAAAATTTATATGGCCATGTGGCAGGATAACGGCGTTTCTATAATTCACAATCCAGATGTTTACGGACCTGGCTGTAATTTCAAATTTAATGATATTTTAATGGGACCTGGTTCGGGGTCAGAACCTGTGCAATTTGGGTTGCCTACTTTTGTTCAAAGTTATTTTGACACAACAGCTAATCCTTATGATTTTTCCCGTACCGGAATTTGTACAGATCATATAATCTCTTTTTCCATTAACAGATTATCTGGTATTGATTCTGTTAAATGGTTTTTTGGAGACGGGAATCAATCTCAATTACTTGCGCCCACAAATAATTATATAAATCAGGGATTTTACAATGTTAAGCTAATTGTTTATAAAGTTGATTGCTCAGGTTTAAACGATACTATCAATCGAACTATTTGGATAACTGATCAAAAGCAATTTCTTGGAAATGATACTTCAAGCTGTTCTAATTTACAAATATTATTGGGTATTGATGAAATCAACGGGGCTAACTATTTATGGAATACCGGTTCTGTTTCTAATTTTATTGTAAGTAGCAACCCGGGATTATATTGGATGGAAATTCAGCAAAATGGTTGTACAATGCGTGATTCTGTTAGTATTTATCTCAAAGCGCCACCAGTTGTAAATGTAGGTATGGATACTACAGTTTGCACTAACCAGGGTGTTGTATTGAATTCGGGGAATGCCTCTGCAAGCAATTATTTATGGAATACAGGCGAAACAACTCAATCTATATTTGTAAAAAATGTTGGCGAATACAGTGTAACCGTTACTGAAAACTCATGCCTTGCCAGTGATACTGTAAAAGTAAACTGGGGCGATTGTGATGTATTTATTCCAACCGCATTTACACCCAATAATGACGGGCTAAATGATAAATTCGGAATAATAAATGGGTTTACTGTAAAGAATTTTTTTATGCAAATATTTGACAAATTGGGGCAACCTATTTTTAGTTCATCTGATATTAGTCAGAAATGGGATGGCACATATAAAAAAGCCCGGATGCCAAATGGAGCTTATTTATGGATATTGCATTATGTTAATAGTAAAAGTGAACGCAAATTTTTAAACGGAACTGTTATCCTTATTCGTTGATTTCAATTGTTAAAATATTCTTTCTTGTTCTATTTCTTTTTGTTCATCTGTACCTTTGGCACTATGCAAACCGTAGAGGTAAAAATCATCAATACATCAGCAAATCCATTACCATCATATGCTACCAGTGGTGCGGCAGGAATGGATATCATGGCAAACCTGATTGATACAATAATATTACAACCCCAGGAACGATATCTTGTACCAACTGGATTATTTATTGAATTGCCTGCTGGTTGTGAAGCGCAAATCAGGCCAAGGAGCGGGTTGGCTATCAATCATGGTATTACTTGTTTAAATTCACCCGGCACTATTGATAGCGATTATAGGGGTGAGTTAAAAGTTATACTTATCAACCTGGGAAATGTTCCCAGGGAAATAAAGCATGGGGATCGTATTGCTCAAATGGTAATTGCCAAAACAGAAAAGGCACAATTAAAGTTGGTAGATAAATTGAATGATACAATAAGAGACAACGGAGGTTTTGGCCATACAGGCATTTAGTTAAATAAATCAATAACAACAATAAGCAATAGAAAATGAAAAATTTGTGTTCAGTATTTTTATTTAGTATCATATCTGTGTTATTGATTAGTTGCCGAACTACAAAACTGATCAATAAAGTAATAGCTACAAAAGATACGGGTATAGTAAAAATAAATAATCAATCTGTTGCTGATTCTTTATTAATGATTAGAAATACTATGAGCTTTTTTCGAAATCATAATATTGATTTTAAAACATTTAACGCAACTATTAAAGTTGAATACCAGGATAACAAAGGCAAACAACCCGATATAACCGCAAGGGTGCGTATAATAAAGGACAGTGCGATATGGTTGTCGTTAACAGCAACATTTCTAAATTTCGAAGTTTATCGTGCACTAATAACAAAAGACAGTGTTATTTTATTGAACAGGCGGGAAAAAGAAGTTCAGTTCAGGTCTTTGGATTATTTGCAGGAAGTAACCAATATACCCTTTAATTATAAAACTTTAGAAGACCTGTTGATTGGAAATCCAATTTTTATGGATAGCAATATTGTTGCCTACAGGAAAGTGGAAAATCTGATAATGGTCTCTACTGCTGGCCATTTTTTTAAGCACCTTCTGACGTTGAATGCAAACAACTATTTTCTGACACATAGCAAACTAGACGATGTTGACATTAACCGAAACCGAACTGCAGATATCACCTATAGTGAATTTGAAAACAGAGACGGCATTAATTTTTCAACCTTTCGTGAAATAACTGTTTCAGAAAAAAATAAACTGGATATACAACTAAATTTTAAACAGTACGAGTTTAACAAAGAATTATCTGTTTTCATTAATATACCCAAAAATTATAAACGCATGTGAACGTTTATTTGTAGTTATGCACCTGGTGTTAGTTTTAACCTGGGTGTAAATATATAACGGTAATGTAATTTTGATTAATCACAATTTTAGCCCATGTTAAAAATAATTTTCACAACCCTTACTTTAATTTTTTTGGGAATTATTGGTATAGCTCAACCTGCAACAAGGGAAGAATTAGAGAAGCAGCGCCAGCAATTAAAAAAAGAAATTGAACTAACTGAAAATATGCTAAATGCGAATAAAACAAAAACTAAAGAAAATTTTGTGCAATGGAAATTAATAAATGATAAAGTAAACCTTCAGGACAGAATCATTGATAATATTAACAGGGATATTAATTTACTGGATAACAATATCAATGGTATACAACGGGAAGTAAACAGGTATGACAGGCTTTTGGATACATTGAAACACGATTATGCAAAAAGCATGGTATATGCTTATAAAAACAGAGGAAACTATGATTTCCTGAATTTTATTTTTTCAGCTGCAAGTTTTAATGACGCCATAAGACGTATCAACTATCTTAAAAGTTATCGGTCATACCGTGAAATGCAAGGTGAAAATATTTTAAGAACACAGGAATTACGTCGTCAGCGTATTGAAGAATTAGGTGGTGCAAAACAGAAAAAAAATGTTGTGCTGATGGTAAAGGATAAGGAAATGACCGCATTGGAAAGTCAGCAAAAAGAAAAGGACAGGATCCTTGCAGAATTAAAAAAACAGGGCAAGCAATTGAATATCCAGTATGCGGGTAAAAAGAAGCAATTGCTAAAAGTAGATAATGCCATTGCAATAACCATTAAAAAAGCGATTGATGAAGCAAACAGGTTGGCCCTTAAAAAAGCGGCGGACTTGAAATTAGTAGCTGAAAATGAAAAAACTAATAAAACATCAACTGATGTAACCAAAACAACAAAGAAAATTCCGACTATTATAAAAAAACCAATACCTGAAAAACAAGAAAGTATATTGCTGAACCCTGAGAATATTTCTGTTAATGCAAATTTTATGAGTAACAAGGGATCATTACCCTGGCCGGTTGATAAAGGATATTTATTGATGCATTATGGTAGAAACCAGTTACCTAGCGGCGCAGTTATGGATATCACAGGAATAACTGTTGCTACTGAAATCGGAGGGCCAGTGAAATCTATTTTTGATGGGATAGTAGCAAAAGTTCTTTTTATTGATGATATGCAGGTGATCATTATCCAGCATGGTAAATATTTCAGCTCCTATAGTAACCTGGGAAGTGTTAGTGTTCAAACAGGCCAAAATGTAAAAATAGGGCAGGTAATAGGAAAAGCAGCAGCTAATTTGGATGGCGTTGGATCTGTAGACTTTTATATTTATGATGAAAGGAATAACCTGGATCCTGAAAGATGGTTACGACCCAGGTAGCTTATACTACTCTCTCATATAGGGCTTCGTACATCGGTACTATATTTACTATATCAAATTTCAATGCCTGTTGTAAAGCATTTGCCTTATATTTTAATAAAGTGGCATCATCTTTTAAAATTTCCAAAGCATTTTTACTCATATCATCTACATCACCAACATTACTCATAAAACCACAGTAGCCATTTATATTTATTTCGGGTAGCCCACCTGCATTTGTTGATATCACCGGTACTTCTGCAGCCATGGCTTCAAGTGCGGCTAAACCAAAACTTTCGTATTCACTGGTTAGTAAAAACAAATCGGCAATCGGTAAAATGTCTTCCATTTGTTCTTGCTTTCCTAAAAATTTAATTGCATTATGTGCATTACAATCCCTTGCGCTTGCTTCAATGTGTGATCTTTCAGGGCCATCGCCCAGTAATAGTAAAGTTGATGGCATTTTTTCATTGATCAACAAAAATGTAGCAACCACATCTTCCACCCGTTTTACTTTTCTGAAATTAGAAGCATGAACTATTATTTTTTCTCCATTGGGCGAAATTAATTTTTTAAAAGCATCTACCGGTTTTCTGTGAAAACGTTTTACATCCACAAAATTATGGATCACCTCAATGTCTTTTTCAATAACAAAATTTTTATAAGTCTCTTCTTTAAGGTTTTCGGAAACAGCGGTAAGTACATCACTTTCATTCATTGAAAAAGTTACTACAGGGCTGTAGGTCTTGTCTCTGCCTACTAATGTAATGTCTGTTCCATGTAAGGTGGTAATAACAGGAATTTTTTTTCCTTGTTTTGCCAGTATTTGTTTAGCCATGTATGCAGCAGCAGCATGTGGAATTGCATAGTGTACATGTAAAAGATCCACATCATTATTAATAATTACATCCACCATGGTACTGGCCAATGCAGTTTCATAGGGTGGGTAATCAAATAATGGATAAGTAGGTACCCTCACTTCATGATAAAAAATATTGGCATGAAAGCCGCTTAGTCTTACCGGCTGCTGGTAAGTAATAAAATGTATATTATGACCTTTATCTGCAAGCGCTTTCCCTAATTCTGTAGCTAACACACCACTACCACCATAGGTAGGATAACACACAATACCGATATTCATAAAAGCGAGGTTTTAGTAAAAATTAATGTAACGCAATTTACTGATTTATTTTTCATACTTGTTTCCGTTCATGTATTGTTATTAATCAGTAAGTTTGTTCTTAAACAACGAATATGTGCAAAAAATTTATCACCACAACTGCCTCTTTATTAATAATTTCTTTTGCTGTTTTTGCACAGGAAGATTCAGTGATCATAAAAAAAATTACTTATGAAATTTTATTAAATGGTAAAGCTTATTCCAATTTGTATTCACTTTGTAAATCTGTTGGTCAGCGGTTAAGCGGCAGTGCAGGTATGTACAAAGGCGAAGCGTGGGGATTAAAAGTTTTAAAGGAGGCCGGTGCAGAAAAAGTTTATTTGCAGGAATGCAATGTGCCGCATTGGGTTAGAGGGAAAAAGGAAATTGCCGGGTTTAAAACAAAAAATCGTGGCGGTGACCCTGTTTTTAATGTATTGGCCATAGGAAACTCAGTTGGAACAGGTGATAAAGGCGTTTTAGCCAAGGTGATAGAAGTAAAAAACTTTGATGAATTAAACCAGAAAAAAGATCAGGTAAAAGGAAAGATCGTTTTCTTTAATTATCCCTTCAATAAAACATTATTAAGAGGTGGATATGGTGATGCCGTAAGATATAGGTCGGGTGGGGCTTCTGCGGCTGCAAAATATGGCGCTCTTGCAGTTATTGTTCGCTCTGTTACTGCAGCTTATGATGATAACCCACATACCGGCGCACTCAGGTATATTGATTCATTACCAAAATTGCCCGCTATTGCTATCAGTACCAAAGGCGCAGAATTACTGAGTACTTATTTGAAAGGGAAATATGCAACAGGTAATTTTTTTATTCAAACCAATTGTCAGATGTTGCCCGATACTATTGGGCATAATGTAATAGGCGAAATAAAGGGAATAGAATTTCCGGATGAAATAATTACTATCGGCGGACACCTGGATAGCTGGGATCCGGCAGAAGGTGCAAGCGATGACGGTACAGGATTGGTACAAAGTATTGAAATTTTAAGAGCATTCAATGCTATCGGATATAAACCCAAACACACTATTCGAATTGTTTTATTTGCTAATGAAGAAAATGGCGGAAAGGGAGCTCAAAAATATGCTGAAGAAGCTAAAACGAAAAAAGAAAAACATTTTATGGCAATGGAAAGTGATGGAGGAGCAGAGTATCCAAGGGGCTTTGGTTGCGGAATGACTAAAGAACAGTTTACTAAAGTTGAGAGCTGGAAAAAATATTTTGAACCCCTGGACGCAGCAAGATTTTCTTTTAGCGAAGGTGCGGGACAAGGTGCGGATATTGGTCCTTTACAAACTAATTTTAAAACTCCACAGTTTGGCTTAAATACAACAGGACAAAGATATTTTGATATGCACCATTCTGCCATTGATGTATTTGAAAATGTTAATGCGCAGGAATTAAATTTATGCGCAGTGGTTATGGCAATTATGGTTTACTTAGTGGATAAAAACGGTTTATAATTACCCAAAAAAAAATACAACTATGGAAGAAATAAAACCTGTTTCAGAAAAGCCAAAGACAAAAAGTAGTTTTCGGAAATTCCTTTGGCGGCTTTCAATTATTTTAGTTTTAGTACTGGCATTTTTAGCATATTGGTTTTTTTACAATGCCAAAAGTGACGGCACCCGTACAGTTTACCTGGTAAAAATTTCACACAAGGGAAACATTTTTAAAACTTATGAAGGCGAAGCATTGGTAAGTATTGGTGCCAACCCCCAAACATCAATTACTACCGAAAAATTCATTTATTCTGTTACCAGCAAAGCACTTTACGATTCGCTGACAAAGTATGAAGGTCAGAAAATGACATTAAAATATAAGCAATTCCGAAGAACCCTCTTTTGGCGTGGCGATAGTGATTATATCGTTTACGGATTTGAAAAGCCGGCCTTATGATCATCCATGCAATAAAAATATTACCGGTTTTTTATGAAAATCGGGTTTTTCCTTATTCCAGTCACCTATCGTTTTGTTTTTTATATATTCATTTCCAGAAGTCAGTTCTGCTGCAATGCATAGCCTGGTGGAAGGTTTGCAGATCTTCAGTAAATTTTCTATCAATTGATTATTTCGATAGGGTGTTTCAATAAAAATTTTGGTACTGTTATTTTTTTGTGATGATGCTTCTAATGCAGTAATAGCTTTAGCCCGTTCTAAATTATCTATTGGTAAATAACCTACAAATTCAAATTGTTGTCCGTTCATTCCACTGGCCATTAAAGCCAACAGGATAGAACTTGGTCCTACAAGTGGTTTTATAGTGGCATCCATTTCCTGTGCCGCGGCAATCAATAGTTGTCCGGGATCAGCCACGCCCGGGCATCCGGCTTCACTGATGATTGCAATATTTTTTTCTTCCTTTATTTTTTGTTTAAAAGTGGAGAGTAAGGATTCTTCGGCTTTGTGAATGGTAAACCATTCATAATCATCGATAATGATTTCTTTGCAAATAGATTTTAAAAAGCGGCGGGCTGTTCTTTCATTTTCAGCAAAGATTATACTACAATCTTTTACTGCATCAATAATATAATTAGGAATCGAATGAATGGCCGACTCATCCAATACGGAAGGAATAAGATAAATGCAGGATCTCATATAGTTAATAATTCATTTACCCGGTACCTGACTATATTTTTGTTTTATATAAACTTATTGTTGCTGCAATTACTGCATAGCCCGGAGCCAGTATCCAACCTATAACTGGAATAAAGTGCATAATAAAAAAAATCGCCCCATTACCTATCGCTAAACCTTTGTGTTTTCCAATAAAAATAATGCTTTGCGAAGTAGATAACCTGTTACGCTCACAACTATAATCCAGCATAGAAAATCCCAGGTAATAACATTCAATAACCAATGCGATCAAGGGAGTGGCCCAACCCACTATAGGAATAAAAGCTATGATCAAAATAGTTATGGTATATACTGTTTGCCATAACATGTTTCGTAAAGCAAGACGAATGCCACGTATGATATCTTTTAGTAACTGCTTAAAATTAAAAGGGTAGTCGTTACCTTCAATAATAGCTTCAGTTTTTTCGCTTAACCAGGCAAATAATGGTGATCCAACGATGAGAAATAAATACTTAAAAAGCGAAAGATAAAATAACATCAGTACCAGGTGCAAAATGACCTGCCCAAAGATCAGCAGAAAACTAAGCCAGCTGTTTTGCATCTTTTGCATCCATTCTTTAATACCTGATTTCAATAACATAAACTCGATAGCACTGCTACTTGAGATCCAGAACAAATAAATTCCCAGGCAAAAAAGTATTGCATAAATAAAACCCGGAATAAATATCCACTTCCACAAACGGTGCTTTATGATGAAGCGATGCGTGTGCAGATAGGCCTGTATGGAAGTAATAATTTCTTTGAGCATGCTTAAATATTAGATATTGATCATCAATTGGATACTGGTTACTCGATAAGCAGTTCAAGCTGTTTGCCAACTGCCAACTGTGAACTGTAAACTGCTTTTCCGTATTTTAGCTTTAAAGTTAAAGATATAATGAAGAAGTTAGGAATTGAATTTTATGACAGACCAGATGTTGTTGCTATTGCCAAAAATCTGGTAGGAAAAATATTGGTTACTAAATTTGATGGTATAATCACATCGGGTCGTATTGTAGAAACAGAAGCCTATATCGGACTTACAGACAAAGCCTCACATTCTTTCGGAGGCCGCCGTACAATGCGTAATGAGCATATGTATGCAGCACCGGGTACAGGATACGTGTATATATGTTATGGTATGCACCATTTATTTAACGTGGTCACTAATAAAAAAGATATACCAGACGCTGTGTTGATAAGAGCCCTTGAACCTATCGATGGAATAGCTACTATGCTTTCACGTACAAATAAAAAAAAATTAGATAACACTTTAACAAAAGGACCGGGTAATGTTGGAAAAGCGATGGGGATATCAAAAAACCACTCCGGAACAAATTTGCTTGGGAATAAAATATTTATCGGAGATAATGATCTAGGATCTATTTCAATAGCCAGTAGTAAACGAATTGGCGTTGAAAGTTCAGGAGTAGCTGCATTGCTTCCTTATCGATTTTATTTGAGAGGAAATAAATTTGTAAGTGGTTATCCTAACAAATAATCATACAGTAATATCAGGTAAATAAAAACCCGGTACATTTTGAACCGGGTTTTGGAATTATATAATTTAGTAAATTATCTTACTACAACTTTTCCTGTTCTTATCTTGTTGCCATTGGCTTCTCTCAACACTACATAGTAAACACCTGCGCCATGATGACTCAAAACGATTGGG
>JAYVUE010000187.1:0-15228 GCA_043788195.1 Chitinophagaceae bacterium | reverse complement strand
TGTTGAATGTTGAATGTTGAATGTTGAATGTTGAATGTTGAATGTTGAATGTTGAATGTTGAATGTTGAATGTTGAATGTTGAATGTTGAATGTTGAATTTATGTAGTGCAAGCTAAACCTTCTAAACTTCTAAACCTCCTAAACCCCGTCCGAACGGATGTTCATCCGGGCGGGCTTCTAAACCTCCTAAACTTTCTTTAGACCAAAATATATAAAAATGAATCGGAACATTGTCAACTTTCAACTTTCTTCCAACTCAGCTCCTGTGTTTAAAATAAAAAGTAAATAAATAAAAAACGGTTCTGATAAAATAGTAAGAGAGCCATTGGGAAAATTGTTTAAATATGTTTTTGGTTTTTAATTGGTGTTCCGGTGTAATGCGGATGCAATCTTTTGCTATGATCTCTTCCATTTTTAAACGTACTTCTTTAGTAAAGGAAGGGTTACGAACATCGAGGTTTAATTCAATACTGGCGTATGCACTGATATTATTTAAATTATAAGAACCGATCGTCAGCCATTGATCATCACAAACAGCCAATTTTCCATGTAACACATTTACCTGGTATTCATATAACTCAATTCCATTGCGCAATAACCAATCGTATAACCATCGCTCTGCCCGTTTGGCTATCATCACATCAGAAAAACCGGCGGCAATAACCCTGATGCTTACTCCTCTTTTAATGGCCCGTTTGATCTGTCGCCTGATCATTTTACCGGGTAAAAAATAACTGCATAAAATAGTGACCTGCGATCTTGATTTACTTAACATTTCTATATATGTTGCTGATATCTGGTTCTTGTTTCGTACCCAATCATTACGGCGCATTCTGACCTCGCTTTTGTTTTCGGCTGTGATGCTGAAACTCGTGTTTTTTTCTTCACATGGTGTGATACCCATATTGAGCGGATAACCTTTCCAGCTTTTCCAGCACAGTATACAAAGTTCTTTTGCTATCTCACCTGTTGCATATAATGCAAAATCAAGCCAGGCAGGTTTCCCAGGCATATCATTATACCGGTTACTGATATTCACGCCACCCACCATATACTTTTCTACATCAACGACAACAATTTTATGGTGTAAACGCCGGCCGAAATAAAAATTTCTGCTTTTAAAGAATGGATCAAAAAAACGGAAATGGATACCCGCTGTTCTTAGTTCTTCTATAAAGTAGCCGGGCAAAAATCGTGATGCATATCCATCCACCATCAGGTATACATCTACCTTTCTTTTTGCTGCTTCTTTAAGTGCATTGGCTACTGATTTACCTGTTTCATCTGCATCATAAATATAGGTCTGTATATGGATACTTTCCTTCGCCTCATTGATCATTTGCAGCAACAATGTAAAAAAGTCAGTGCCCCCCCTGATCAATCTAACCTGGTTGAGTGCGTTATAAGCATTTGAATTGATCAACTTTTTTTTGAACATAATCGGCTTTGGAAATAATTGTTAAAAATGAATTTTTATTTCATAGGGCAGTAAATTTACCCGACTGTATATCCTGTTGGTACAACCATCATCACGTAATGTAACTTTTCTCATTGGTTTAAGAGTGCCTGTGAGCAGGTATTTTAACAGGTTGCTGTTTCTGGCTCAAGAATTTGCTATAGTTACTTTAGTATAATTTTTAATTTCAATAATTTAAGCCAGACAATAAATAAAATGAATTTTTAAGCATTGTTAAACTAATATAAAATTACCTCTGTTGTAGGTAGTTTTAAATGAGTAAAATCATAATTAATATTGATAATTGTTACCAATTTTAATAATAACAAAAGATAATTTCATTGTCTAAAAATCTTCAATATGACACTTCAATTATCTGCTGATGAAAAAATGGTGTTCAATGCAGTTAAATACCTGCCAGCCATTTCTGTTATCCTGCCATTTGAACCTAAGATATGTCTGAAAACCGAATTGGATCAACGTTTAAAGATGGCTGTTGGTAAGGTAGAAAAAGAATTAATGGAGAATTACCCGGTTGAAAAAGCTTTACCTGTACTCAACAGGTTGAGGCAGCTTGTTAAAAGCCTTAATTACAACAGTAATAAAAAAAGTATTGCCATTTTTTTGTCGCCGGTTATGGAAAAAGTATTTTACCTCGACATCACAGTTGAAGAAAAGATAGTTATTGATGAATCCTTTGAGATACGTGACCTGGTTTACATTAAAAAACAATCGGTTCAATACCTGGTCATGTTATTGAGTGCAAAGCATTCTTTAACATTTTTTGGTACTAACATGGCTTTCCGGCTGATCAAATCAAATCATGCCGATCACTTAATTACAACTGAAAAAGATTTTCCGGAAAGGGTGGCCAATTTTTCTGACCCTGATAAAAGGGCTGAAATTTTATTGGATAAATTCCTGCACCAGATGGATCAGGGACTTTCACTTATTTTAAAAGCTTATCCATTGCCGGTTTTTGTGCTTGGGACAGAAAAAGTTTTAGGACATTATAAAAAAATAACAAAGCATGAAAAAGCAGTAGTACAATTCGTTCATGGTAATTATGAAGATTCAACAGAAACAGAGATCATTAAAGTCATTCAACCTTATGTGAAAGATTGGGATAAAGTAAAACAGCTGGACCTGCTGCACCAGCTTGAAAAAGCCATGGATGCCAAAAAACTGGCGGTTGGTATTGAAGCTGTCTGGCATACTGCAGCACATAAAAATTGCCGTTTAATGGTTGTAGAAAAAGATTATGTTTACGCTGCAAGGCTGGGTGGAGGTGCGGATATTATTATCCCTAGCGAGGGGTTAAACAACGCATTTTATATTAAAGATGCAGTAGATGATGTGATGCAGAAGGTGTTGGAAAACGGGGGGGATGTTGAATTTGTCGACAATGGAGTATTACAAAATTATGATCAGGTAGCGTTAATTCAATATTATTAATTTATTTTAAAAATAAGAAAATGAAAAAAATATTAGTAGCCATTGATTTTTCTGATGCATCCAGAAAAGCTGAAGAATATGCTGCAGCATTGGCAAAATTGTTTAATGCAGAGATTCATTTATTACATGCCTATTATATACCCACACCTATAGGCGATGCTCCGGGCTATCTTCCTTTATCCATGACTGATGTGCAGGTAGAAAATGAAGCTGAATTACAACAGGAAATAGAATATTTAACTGAGCGGTTTCATGTAAATGTGTCGGGGTATGTAAAAATGGGATTGGCATCCGGTGTTATAAAAGAAATGGCAGCTGAAATAGGAGCAGACCTGTTAATAATGGGAATGAAAGGGGAAGGTAAGACCGGGGGTATTTTTGGCAGTACAGTAATTTCATGCATCCGTAAAACCCAATTACCCTTACTTGTTATACCGGAGAAAATGAATTTTAGTCCAATATTGCATATGACGTTTGCTGCAGACTTTGCAAACAAAGTAAAAATTACGGGGTTGGATATTTTGGAGGAATTAAGGGAACAATTCAATGCTGATATACAGATCGTTCATGTGCAAAAAGACAATGATAAAATGAATGTAGGTGAGGTTGCAGGGAAAATAAGTACAGATCTTTTATTCAGCGAGGTAAAACACAGTTTTCATACAATAGAAAATGCAGATATTGAAAAAGGGATCAATGAGTTTATTTCAAAAAATCCAACAGATATGCTGGTCATGGTTTCACATCAGCATAATCTTTTTGAAAGATTATTCGGTAGCAGTCATACCAGGTTAATAGCTTACCAAACCCAGGTGCCTTTATTGGTTTTACATGATTAATTGACGGTTAAAGGAAAAGTTTAAAAGTTGAAAGCTGAAGGTTGAAGGTTGAAAGGTAACCTTCAATCTTCAACTTTTTTTTATGATAAAGTTCATTCTTTTTATTGACAGCAGTCCTTGTTTTCAATTATGAAATGAAATATCTTGAATGAGTAAAAAATATTTCTAACATTAAAAACAAAGGAGGCTGATATGTCAACAAAAACTTTAGTAAGAACAGGTGACCTGATGCCATCTGTCTTCGATGATTTTTTCAAACCCTGGAACAATTGGTTTGATAAAAGTAATGGCGGCAGTTTATGGGGTAATTTACTTACTGTACCCGCTGTGAACATTATTGAAACCAAAGTGGATTTTACGATCGCACTTGCAGTACCTGGTATGAAAAAAGATGATTTTGATATCAATGTGGAGGGAGACATGCTTACCATTAGTGCTGAAACAAATGAAGTGAAGGAAGAAAAAGATGAAAAATTTACACGTAAAGAGTATAATTTTTCTTCTTTCAGTCGCAGTTTTACCATTCCAACCGGAATTAAAAAAGATAAAATAGATGCGAAGTATGAAGAAGGTGTGTTAAAGCTTATTCTTCCAAAAACAGAAGAAACCCAAAAACTTGAAGCTAAACATATAGCTGTTAAGTAGGCAGGTCATAAAACTGTTACAACCCTGCCACCTGGTGGCAGGGTTGATTTTAGTATTGAAAGCGATATAAACAATTATTAATTAATTTTAAAATTTTTAAAAATGAAAAATTCAGCAAAGATATTGGCTACCTTGGCAACAGGTGTTGCTGTGGGTGGAGCGTTGGGCATATTATTTGCCCCTGATAAAGGCACATCAACCAGGAAAATGATTTCGATGAATGGGAAAAAATTAATGAAAACGATCAAGGGCAAATTTGGGAAAGCTGGTTTGGAAATTGCCAAAGAAAAACTGGAAAAACAATTGCAATAGCGAATACTAAAATGCATGAGTTCTCCGATAATGAAAAACAAACAGTGTAAATTGAAATATGCTAAAAGAAGAATTTAAGAAAGCTGAAGAGATGGCCGCACATTTTAAAGCCTATGTGAATAATAAGATTGCACAGGTGAAATTGAGTATGGCAGAAAAGGTGTCAAAAATTATGGCCTTACTCATTGCCGGGATGTTCGTCTTTTTCGTATTCTTATTATTTATCGTTTTTGGCAGTGTTGCCGCTGCACTGGCTATTGGTGCCTGGCTGGGTAAAATGTGGCTGGGATTTTTAATTGTTGCATTTATTTACCTGCTGTTGGGTTTTATTATATGGATGGCAAAGGAAAAATTATTACGGATTCCGATCATGAACGCTATCATTCGTCAATTATTCAGTAACGATGAAAACGATGAAGAAGATCAAAAATAAATCGGACCTGGATGCTCAAAAGATGATGCTGAGGGTAAAAGAACTTGAGCTGGAAAATGCTATCCGTAGTGACTGGCATCAATTAAAAGATGATCTTAAACTGAAAAACCTGGTTAAGCACAACCTTACAGCGCATGATAAAAATGAAAGCAACGAAGACAGGCACTGGCTGGTGAACGGACTCGGCATAGGAGCGTCCATTTTAACCAATAAGTTTCTGAACAATACGGGAGATAAAATTGAAGAACAGGTCAATAGGGGAGTAGATAAATTTTTAAATAAAGTGCAGGGTATAATTGAAAGAAAAAAAAATAAAAAAACTTAATACAAAATTATATTTCTATCAATTAAACAAAATATTTCATTGCAAATACTTTTCAAATGGCTTCACTTTTATGAAGTCATTTGAGTTCTAATTTGTTCTTATTTTATTAATTATAAAAATGGATTTAATTATTTTTATAACTTACCTTGAGTTAGATTATTTAAATTCTCTAAAATAGTACAATGAATCTCCGCTTGGTCTTGATGGTGGTAATTATTTTTTGTGGTAGAATAAATCCTGTTCAGGCACAAACTTCCACCGAAATGAATAACCTGGGCCTTACAAAGTTTAATAGTAAGGATTATGCCGGAGCTATTCTTGATTTTAATAAAGCTATTGAACTAAATGATAAAAATGAAAAAGCTTTTCATAACCGCGGGCTTGCAAAATACTGGCTTAAAAACTATGATGGAGCAATCCTTGACTTTAATAAAGCTACCGAATTAAACCCCGCTTATTCCAATGCCTTTAATGATCGTGGACTTGCAAAATTTAAAAAACAGGATTATAATGGTGCTTTACTTGATTATTCTAAGGCAATAGAAATTGATCCCAGCTATGTTGCTGCATATAATAACAGGGGAATGGTCAACTATACCCTTAAGAATTACGATGCAACAATTAAGGATTATTCAAAAAGTATTGAATTAAAACCTGGTAATGCTGATGGATATATCACCAGGGGATATGCAAGAAGTAATCTTAAAGACTATAAGGCAGCTATTGAGGATTATAACAAAGCATTAAAACTTGACCCTAATCTGCCTGGTGCTTATCTTTATCGCGGAAATGCAATGTATATTCTTAATGATTATGATGGAGCTATCCAGGATTTCACCAAAGTAACAGCACTGCAACCTTTTAATTCCAATGTTTGGTATAACCTTGGTGTAATTTATGCCAGCCGTAAAAACAGTAATGAGTCAATAAAGGCTTATTGGAAATATAATTCATTGGAACCCAAAGAATGGCATGGATATAAAAATATAGCCGATGTCTATTATGTTCAGTTAGCTAAGTACGATAGTAGTGCCTTTTATTATAACAAAGCATGGGAAATAAATAAAAATGAAAAAGAAATAATAGAAAGATATGGCTTTAGCCTGGTGAAGCAGAATAAAATAAAGGAAGCAGTTGATATGTTTAACAACCAGGTTTCTTTTTTACCGGAAGATCCCTGGGGTTATTATAATATTGCAAGTGCCTATAGTGTGGGTAAACAACCCAAACCGGCTTTAACTTATTTTGAGTTAGCTATAAAAAAACGAATGTCTGAATTGGGATACTGGCAATCTGATAAGAACCTTGATAATATCAGGCTGTTGGCAGATTTTAAGAAACTGATAAAAAAGAATTTTACCCGTGATGAATTGGTGAAGTATCCAAAATTATTTGGATTTTAATGTTGCATTAATATTTTATTTTACTTTATCCTTTACACACCTGAAACCAAGGTGTTCTAAACCTGTATCCGGACTGCTTTTCATCCTCCTTGCAACCCGGTAACCACTGCAATAAGCATCATTACATAAAAACGAACCTCCACGGGTAATATGTTTTGGAGCAAATGGTTCTTCGGGGTCATAACTTTTTGATGGCCCCCTGGGATTTACAGCACCATCTTTAATTGTTGAATAATAATTATTATCGTAAAGATCACTGCACCATTCCCATACATTCCCGGCCATATCATATAATCCATATCCATTTTTTGGAAAAGATCTTACAGGAGCTGATCCGTAAAATCCATCTTTTTGTTCATTTTTAAAAGGGAATTTACCCTGCCACGAATTACATTTTGGTTTTCCTGTTTCTACATTTTCATTACCCCAGGTATAAATAAAATTGTTTAAACCGCCACGGGCTGCAAATTCCCATTCTGCTTCTGTTGCTAATCTTTTGCCAGCCCATTTGCAATAAGCCAATGCATCATCCCAACTAACCTGAACAACAGGATAATTATCTTTTCCTTTGATAGAACTTTTTGGTCCTTGTGGATGGCGCCAGTCTGCGCCAGCTGTCCATGCCCACCATTGAGAATAATCATTCAGATCAACTTCAGTAGTAGAAGGTTTAAAAACAAGGGAAGAAGCTACCAACTGGCTTTCAGGTGGTTTTGGAGTACCGGGTGCAACCTGTTTTTTTAATTCTTCCCAATCCGGTTTTTTTTCTGCTACTGTGATAAATCCTGTTGCTTTCACAAAAATTGCAAACTGTGCATTGGTAACTTCAGTTGCGTCTATCCAAAACCCATCAACCGTAACCTGGTGTTTAGGGTATTCATCCTGGCTGGCTTGTTTATTATCTGCACCCATCATAAAACTGCCTCCGTTGATCCAAACCATGCCATCCGTAGAACTCTTTCCGGAAGTAATTATATGTTGATCTGTATCTTCTGCAATTGCAAACCGGGAAGGAATATTTGATTGGCAACAGATCTTTGAAGAATCTTTTTTTAATGAATCTGTAGTTGAGATTGCTGCAGTTTGTTTATCGGGGTTGTTACAGGATACGAAATGAAAAGCAATAAATATGATAAGTAGATTCCTCAATTTTCTTTAATAACTGTTTTTATTTTATTTATATTAGATGATTGGGGTAAAAATTAACTTAATTAAAATGAAATAAAAAACCCCTGGTTAAAGGGGCTTAGTGTGACCGCGTTAGGATTCAAACCTAAAACCTTCTGATCCGTAGTCAGATGCTCTATTCAATTGAGCTACGCAGCCATGTATTATTTCAATTCGCCTTGACCTTTGTAGGATTGAAACCTAAAACCTTCCCGACATTCGTCGGGATGCTCTATTCAATTGAGCTACGCAGCCATTTTTTATTTCAATTCGCCTTGACCTTTGTAGGATTGAAACCTAAAACCTTCCCGACATTCGTCGGGATGCTCTATTCAATTGAGCTACACAGCCATTTTTGGAGGGCAAAGATAAGAGTTTACCCTATTATCTCAATCTACAATCCACTTAAAAAACTGTCATGTATCAAATCCACAACATCAATCAAACTTTTGCTTTCTTCATATTTTTTTAATTGCCGGTCGGCGCCCGTACCCTGTTCCAGCATTTTATGTACATGATTTACTGCATGGCGGCTACCTAACTCGGGTAAAACATCATCAATAAAATCCAATAATTCATAAATTAATACCCTGGTATTAACTTCGGCTTCTTTGCCAAAATCGATAAGGCTGCCATCAATACCATATCGCCCGGCTCTCCATTTATTTTCTGTTATCAAGGCTCTCGAATACATCATAAAATTCAGGTTCTGGCTGCGCAGTTTAAATAATTTAGCACACACGCCCTGGAACAATGCCGCAATAGTAATAGTTTCCTGAACCGTCATTGGTACATCACATATCCTGAACTCAACGGTGTTGAAAAAAGGGTGTACTCTTAAATCCCACCATATTTTTTTGGCATTATCAATGCAATTGGTTTTAACCAATAACTTAATATAATTATCATAGGCTTCTATGCTGTCAAAATAATCGGGTATGCCTGTACGTGGAAATTTATCAAATACTTTTGTTCTAAAACTTTTGTAACCCGTTAACCTGCCTTCCCAAAAAGGGGAGTTGGTACTTAACGCATAAATATGTGGTAAAAAATATCGGGCCGAGTTGGCTATATGAATAGCCAGTTCCCTGTTTTCCATACCCACGTGAACGTGTAGCCCAAAAATAAGATTACTGCGGGCAGCTTCCTGTAATTCATTTACGATCTCACTGTAACGGACATGGTCGGTGATCAACTGGCTTTCCCAATGACTGAAAGGATGTGTGCCTGATGCACCTACCCAAAGACCCAATTCATCTGCAATGCCACTGATTGTTTTACGCAAGGTTCCTACATCTACAAAAGCCTCATCAATGTCCTGACAAATATCTGTACCCACTTCAACAACGGCCTGATGCATTTCTGCTTTTACCTTATCCTTGATCACTTTTTGACCTTCCTGCACAATTTTTTGTTCATGACTTTTTAATTCCCTTGTTTCAGGATCAATCACCATGTACTCTTCTTCAACACCCAGTGTAAATTGTTTGTAAGATAAATTTGACATAAAACGGTTATGAGTTAAGAATTAAAAGTTAATAGTTGCGGGTAATTATGCTGCATTATAGTTACAGTTTTATGAATTAAGAGAATTATCAATTCTTAATTATTAATTAATAAAGTTTCTTCTTTGCTGCGCTCTTCTTAATATATTCTCCCCAGGTTAAATTATCAGCCCCATCCTTGTGTTCCAATGCTTTTTCTATAGCATAAGTAGCAGCTGTTTCCACTACCCAATCAAAATTTTCCTGACCAACACTTGAAACTTCTGCATCAGGCGCAGGATTGCAGAAATCAATTGCATAGGGTACGCCATCACGTAAGGCCAGTTCTACCGTATTAAAATCATAGCCAAGATAATGACAGATGCGTAATACAATATCTTCCATTAATTTGTAGCGTTCCGGCGAAGGTTTAAAATCAGCAACATAGCGCAGGTGATGGGGGTTACGTGGTTCGTAAGGCATGATGCGTACATATTTTCCGCCAATACAATAACAGCGATAATACTCATCAAATTTTATTTCTTCCTGCAACATCATCACTAACTGCTCTGTTTCGGCATGTTTTTCAAAAAATTCTTCCATACTGTTTAATTGATAAACACTTTTCCATCCTCCACCTGCATAAGGTTTCATATAAGCAGGGAAACCGATGTAATTAAAAATACCTTCCCAATCCATTGGGTAGGCCAGGTTAGAGAAAGATTCATCACTTGTGTCAGCAGGCAGATCCCTTGAAGGTAGAATAACTGTTTTTGGAACAGGGACATCTATTTTTGTTGCCAGGCAGTTATTAAAAAACTTTTCATCAGCACTCCACCAAAATGGATTATTAATAACCGTTGTGCCACATAATGCAGCGTTTTTTAAAAATGCCCTGTAAAATGGTACATCCTGTGATATCCTGTCAAAAATAACAGCATAGCCGCTGGGCTCTCCCTGCATTACTTTATCAATACGAACGGGTTCGGCTATAACACCACTAACGTTTTTACTATTTACTCTTTCAATAAAAGCTTCCGGAAAACTTCTTTCTTTTCCAAATAATACACCAATTTTTTTCATATCTGATTGTTTAATTTTTTATTAATGTCATTTTTATATTTGAAGCCCTTCAAATATATTTTTTCATTTCCAATTAAACAAATTATTCTTAGCGATTAGCTTTTAGCACAACTTAAAATGATTGAATAGTATGCTGAATTCAGGTAGCCATCTTTTTATTATAGCTTTCAGGGAAAATACTGTAGCTAATGGTTAATAGCCAGTTGTCTACTGCTAACCGGATATTTCTTATTTTTGCTAATATGTCAACAGGGAAGACGGCCAATATCTCGGTAGAAAATCATATTATTTTTTCTGCGTTTTTAGACCGCGAAGTAAAAGTAGATTTTTATCTTCAGGCAATAACCAACCGCAGTAATGATGTGAGCCTGTTACTTATAAATGACGGACAGGACCTGCAGACCATGCATTTTGATGATATCCTTGGAGAACTATATGAAGAAAACAAGATCAGGGATCTTTTATGTGTTGGTATTCATTGTGCCAAAGACAGAAAGAATGAATATGGAACAGCAAAGATATTGGATTATAAAGGTCGCGGCGCCCGTGCCGCTTTATATACCCGTTTTATATTTGAAGAACTTTTACCGTTTATCAGGAGCAGTTTATTAATTTATTCATTTAAAGAAAAATCATTTGCAGGTTTTTCTTTGGGTGGATTATGTGCATTTGATATTGTTTGGAACCATCCCCTTGAATTTAGTAAAACAGGTGTTTTCAGCGGTTCAATGTGGTGGCGCGACAAAGATCAGAATGACCCTGATTTTAATGAAGCAACTGATCGTATTGTACATCGCCAGGTGCGGGAAGGTAATTATGCCCCATGGTTAAAATTCTTTTTTGAAGTTGGTACTTTAGACGAAATAGCGGATAGAAATAATAATGGTATTATTGATTCTATTGATGACTCATTAGGCCTTATAGATGAATTGGTGGCTAAAGGATATGATCGTAACCATGATATAAAATTTATTGAATTAAAAGAGGGTAAACATGATGTGCCTACCTGGGCAAATGCTTTTCCCTTATTTTTAATTTGGGGCTGGGGAGGAAACCGTATAGATACTTGATGCTGCCTTTGTTTGCACCTGTCGGACGGGGATACATGATAAACGTATACCTTGATATTTAGGAGAAATAAAAAAGATACGTTAGCTGGATACCCAAAATTTACTTGTGAAAATTTCATTGAATTAATTTGAAAATTAAAGCTAAATTTTAATTGGTCATTTAGATTAACAAAATCAAACTACCCTTTCTCCTGAGCGTAGTCTAAGGATGGAGAGAGCCTGTCCCGATTATTTCGGGAGGTTGGGGGTGAGGCCTAAAAAAAGTCCCGATAATATTTATCGGGACTTTTTTATTAAATATGATCTTTGATTAGAAAATCAGGCGTAAACCTAATTGTAATCCCCATGTACTTCTTGTGGAAGTACTTTTAATAAATGTTCTGTCAATAAGGATCGGATTTGAACCCACAATAGAACCATTAGGCGTATAAGTTGCCAGTTGATACCTTACTTCTCCTGTTGTTGCATTTTTTGTTGCCCTTAAAGGAGTACTAACAGGCTGAAAATCACGTAAACCCCAATTTTTATTCAAAATATTCAGGAAGTTGGAACAATCAACACTAAATTGAAGTGTAGCCCTTCTTTTACCAATATTAGTAAAGAGGTCCTGTAAAATTTTCACATCAACTTTGTTATACCAGGGGAATAGGCCACCATTTCTTTCAGCAACCTGGCCCTGGTGTTTTCTCAGGTATCTATCCTGTGCTATGTAAGCAAAAAATGCATCACTTTGTTGTAGTGCTGTATAAGTAACAGCAGTAGAACCAGTACCCACAGTTAAAGGGGTGAATGTGATCTCAGAAGCATTTCTTGGTATATACATCAGGTCAGAACTGTTTCCATCATAATTGATATCCCCGGTATTGGCAAAACCGGCTGGAGCGGTTCCGCTTGCTGATCCATAAGTGTAACTGAATCTTCCATCTGATTGAGCTCCTTCATAATAAACAGAAATAGTAGTACCAATGTGTTTGAAAAATTCTCTTCTGTAAGAAATGGTTCCCAAAATACGATGGGGAACAGCAAATGATGAATAAGATAACTCTTTATCGTTTTGTGTACCAGATGTAACGTTTCCACTCCAGGTAGAAGATGCTGTAGAGCCCGGGTTAGCGGTTACATCCATTGCCATGCTATAAGTATAGGCCAATGATGCATAAAGTCCATTTGTAAAGGCTTTGGATACTTGTGCTGTTAAGGAAAATGAACCACCTGCATTATTATTTTCAAGAACTATTGCATTTGCATAAGCATTATAAAGCCTGCGGGTTGATGTAGATGTATTAATATAACTAGGCCTTGTGATTGTATTTGTAGGTGTTCCCAGGTTTACTGAACCTGTAGAAGCGATCTGGTTGGCATTGCGCATAACCGTTGCATTAAGGTCCTTGGTATAAATGGCATCCATGGTTAATGTCCAGCTTTTGCCTATTTTTTTATCAAACCCTATATTTGTTCTCCATACCTGTGGAAACTTGTAATTTTTATCTATCAAAATAAATCCGGCTGTATTAGGAGATGGGGCAGGTGTTGTAAACAATCCTTGCCAGGCTTTTGGATTAGAACTAAAAGTAATGGCTGCTAATTGAGTTGCATTAGCCACTACACTTACCTGTGACATACCGCTGTTGGAAGGCATATTGGTAAGATAAACAAATGGTATTTTTCCAGTGTAAACGCCTGTTCCGCCACGAATGATCATTGACTTATCACCATTCATATCCCAACGGAAATTTATCCTTGGCGCATAATAGAAGCTGGATTTAGGCCATGCACCTGTTGAATAATTAGTGCTTTTGCCATACCTGTCAGGGAATGACAAAGCAGAAATTGATGCATTCTCCAAAGGTTGTTCGGGATATACAGGTTTATCTACACGCAAACCAAATATGAATTTTAATCTTGGCGTTACGTTGAATTCATCCTGGGCATAAAAGGATAATTGCCCGATTTTCATATTAGCTGAATAAACAGTTTCCTGTCCGGGTATCCTTGAGAAAGTAAAGGTATAACCGATCGGATGAGACAATGGGTTCATGAATTCTTCCAAAGAACCATACGCATAATATCCTTGTGCTGAAGGCATGAATTTATTAGCTAAGTATTGATATTCATAAGCACCCCCAAGCGTAATAATATGCCTTCCAATATAGATATTGAAATTTTCTGTGATGTTATATATATTATTGATAACATCATTGGCATTTGAGAAATTTTCCTGGCCGGCACTCATGTAATTTTGCTTAGCTCCTCCTGCATAAGTTGCTGCAACACCGCTTTTGGTTGGGTCACCCATAATTTCAACAAATGGAAAAACACCACCTGGGGTTGAGCGGGTGGTTCGGATCTTGGTACCTGTAGCAATTAACTGATTAGAGAACCTGCCCCTCCAGTTACTGTTTAATTCAACAGAAGCACTACGTACCTGATCATGAAATTTGTATAGAGAGTTTGCAAAAGACATAGCACCTGTACCAAAACGGTTAATAGATGTCCAGGTATTAGGCCCGCCACTATTAACACCATTTGGGGTCGAACTGGATAATAACCTGTCATCATCTCCAACCATCTGGCTATATTTAACTGTTAGCTTATGAACTGTATTAATATTCCAGTCCACACGGGCAAGTAGCTTATAATTTTTAATCTTGAAGGGAGCAAAATTCTGATAGGCTCCTGTAGAATATCCATATTTAGTTGACAGGTAATCAGAAAATTTCTGTAATGAATCAACTTTTACGTTAGAAATATTTCCCGTGCCACTGCCTCCGGTAGGATAAAAAGTGATACCCGATGGTAATTCTCTTTTTTCAATTTCTCCGTTAATAAAGAAGAACAATTTGTTTTTAATGATCGGCCCTCCAATACTTGCACCATAAACTTTGCTATTTTGGGTTGGTTGTTTTGGTAATTTTAAATCACCAATGCCTCTGCCGATATAAGTATTATCCTTATAATACCCATAAATAGTTCCTTTAAAAGTATTGTTACCGCTTTTGGTAATGCTGGCAATATTGGCGCCCGTAAAATTCGATTGCCTTACATCAGAAGGAGCAATGTTTACACTCACTTCTTCTATGGCATCCAATGATATAGGTTGATTATTTCCACCAGGCAAGGGGTCAGTACTTAAACCAAAATTGTTATTCAGATTGGCTCCGTCAACAGTAAAGTTATTATATCTTCCATCCCTTCCTGCAACCGCATTTCCATTAGATTGTGGGGTAAGCCTGGTAAAATCTGTTATACTACGCGTAATTGTTGGTAAAGTAATGATCTGCCTTTGGCCAATATTGGTAGAAGCCCCGGTCTTAAGATTTGCAGAAGATGTCTTTCCGGTTACAACAATTGTTGTAAGTGTGGCATTTGAAGGTTCCATAGACATATTAGCAGTATAATCATCTCCTAATGTAAGAGTAACACCGTCAATATCCTGTTTTTTAAAACCAACAAATTCGCAAGTAATAATATAAGGGCCACCCGGACGTAAGCCTGGCAGAGTAAATGTTCCGCCTTTTTTACTAACTGTTACATACTTGCTTCCGGAAGGCTGAT
>JAYVUE010000186.1:0-13130 GCA_043788195.1 Chitinophagaceae bacterium | reverse complement strand
ATGCTGAAGCCATTGGTAAAACTAAAGAGGCAATAGAATTATTTCAAAAGATCAAAGATGATTATCCTGCTTCACAGAAAGTACAATCAGGTGAGATAGATAAATACCTTGGAAGATTAGGCATTACACAATAAAAGCAACACAACCATGTCGGTTTCAGCTGAAAATTTATATTCAACCGCAGGCATCCAGGTACCAATGGATGCCTGTGTTGTTATTGTACGAACAGAATGGAATGCAGCAACAGTTGATAAACTGGAGGAAGGCTGCAAAAAAATACTGCTTGATAATAAGGTACAACACTGTTGTATCACTGTACCGGGTGCTTTTGAAATACCGTATGCCATAAAAAGTTATTGGGATGCCCATAAGTATAAAGATGATAAACCCTGTGTTTTTATAACATTAGGTTGCGTGTTACGTGGCGATACGCCGCATTTTGATTATGTGTGCAAAGCCGTAACCGAAGGTATTTTGCAATTAAATTTATTATTACCCATTCCCACAATCTTCGGTATTTTAACAGTGGATAATCAACAACAGATCGATGAAAGAACAGGTGGTAAACTGGGGCATAAAGGAATGGAAGCCGCAGTAACTGCTTTGAAAATGATCGCACTAAATAAATCATTTCTAAAATAAAATTTACGGCAAAGGTGTTATGAAGGTTCAGCTATTTATACCTTGTTTTGTTGATCAGCTTTATCCGCAAACAGCATTTAATATGATCAAAGTGCTGGAGAAAGCCACCTGTGAAGTTTTGTACAATACCAATCAAACCTGTTGTGGCCAACCTGCCTTTAATGCCGGCTTTTGGGATGAATCGAAAGAAGTATGCAATAAATTTATGAAAGATTTTGAAGGAACAGATTATATTGTTTCCCCAAGTGCCAGCTGTGCTGGTTTTGTCAGAAATTATTACCCAAAACTTTTTGAAAATGCTGCCATACACAACCAGGTAAAGGAAACGGGTAAACGCATTTATGAATTTACTGAATTCCTGACAGATGTTTTAAAAATAGAAAATTATGGTGCCGAACTTAACGTAAAAGCAACTTACCATGATAGTTGTGCTGCTTTAAGGGAATGTAAAATAAAAGATGGTCCGCGTAAACTGTTAAACCAGGTAAAAGGATTGGAATTAGTAGAAATGAATGATGTAGAAACCTGTTGCGGATTCGGCGGCACTTTTTCAGTAAAATTTGATTCCATTTCAATCGCCATGGCCGATCAAAAAATAAAAAATGCTTTAGCTACCGGTGCCGAATATATTATTTCTACTGACCTAAGTTGCCTGATGCAACTTGATGGATATATTAAAAACAAAAATCTCTCGTTAAAAACCATACATATCGCCGATGTTTTGGCCAGTGGATGGGAGTAGGGAGAAGGAAGAAGCTTTTAGCTAATAGCTGTACACTACTCATCCTGAGCGGAGTCGAAGGGCTCAACCTCATCCTTAGCGGAGTCGAAGGGCTAAACTTCTAAAACTCTTCTTCCCCACAGCTCATTCCAATTCTTTTTCCAGATCAGCAATCATCACCGGACTCAGGTCATACTTATTCTTCGCAGCTTCCGTAAAAAATTGTTTTGCATTGTATCCTTTTTTTAAACCCTGCATCAATTTACCCATCCAGTATAGTTCCAATCCTTCCAGCGGTTTTTTTGAAACATGCTGCTGAAATATTTTATAAGCTTCATTGGGCTTGTTATTACAAAATAAAGCCCAAACATACCATGCTGCCGTTTGTGGTGTGTTTCGGTTTAATAATTCTTTTTCTGCAGTTAATGCTGCTTTTGCAGGTTCATACAAAATGCCGGTATATAGTTGTACCAGGTATTTGTTATACATATTTCCGTAAATCGGTTTTGTTACCTGCTTTTCAAAAGCATGTGCATATTTAATGGCTAATACACTATCACCTCGTGCTTCTGCAGTTAGTGCCAGTTTAAAAAGCGGGTCGGCAGACCTGGTTTTGCCATGTACAAATAAAAAGATCTTTTCGGCAATTGAATCATTTTTATCATGTACCAATGCTATCCAGCCAATACCCATAATGCTGTGCAGATCTGAAGCATTTAAACATATGGATTCCCGGTAAAGGGTATACGCTTTTTGCAGTTTACCACTGTGCAGGTAAAGGTCGGCCACATTTGACAGGGCAGCCTGTTTTAAATTTATATCATTACCGGCCAGTTCAATCGCTTTGTTCATTGCGGCAATGGCAGTATCCACATCTCCTTTAAAATGGGCCATCTTTGAGTGGCGGAAATTATATCCAAAATCATTTCCTGAGGCGATCTTTTTTAGTTCGGTTTCAGCCAAAAGTATTCTGCCCAATTCAAAATCAACATCAAAGGAAGCCGCCAGTGATTCATATTTCCTAAGCCCGATAATTTTTGCCTGTTCCAATAAACTATCTGCTGCGGCAAAATGATGTTGTAAAATGGCATGCCTGGCTAATGCCATTACAGGGGCGGCTTCTTTGTGATTAAAATTATTATCAACCACTTTCAGCATACTATCGGCTGATAATACATCATTAATATCACCTGTTAACTGAAAACGTGCTGTTAATAAAGATGCATATTTCAGTTCATTAACAATACCCGCCGGTTGTGAGTTTATCCGGTTTTTCCAGAATTTTATTTCTGTTTCATTTGCATTGATGGCATCAGGTGTTGTATAATTAGTAAGCAGGCTGTCAATATATGAAGCCGATACAATTATTTTTTTTTCGCTGTTGCAGGAAGCCAATGCAGTGATAACTGCAATGCTGATAAGGAGCTGTTTCAAGTTGTTAAAGTTTTATACTCTATGTACGGAAATAGCGAGTAAGCGGTTTAGCTTAAGATCAGCAACAAAGGACACAAATGCACACTAATTGTATTTCGTCCGTGTAAATTCGTGTAATTAGTGGCTAGCTATTAAAAAATATCCGCTGCACGGTCCAGTATGCAGCAATTAATGTAATTACAACTGATAAGGGTATCACTATTGCTTTTCGGTAATAAGTTTTTTGTCCAAACCATTTACCAAATAAAAAGAAAGCGGCAAGGATCACACTGAGTTGTCCTAATTCAACACCCACATTAAACATGACCAGTGAGGTTAAATAAGCATTTTGAGGTAATCCTAATTCTCCCAATGCACTGGCAAATCCCATTCCATGAACAAGTCCGAATAAAAATACAATACCTATCCGTGAGTTTTTTAGCCTGGGAGAGAAAATATTTTCCAGCGCTACATACATGATCGATAAAGCAATGATGGGCTCAATGATGGCAGCAACAGGAGTAATTACATGATACATGGCCAAACCCAGGGTGATTGAATGTGCAACTGTAAAAGCTGTAGCCTGCCAAAGCACAGGTTTCAATTTGGGACTTAATAAAAAAAGACTTAATACAAAAAGGATATGATCTAAACCCAGTGGAAGTATATGCTGGTATCCAAGTTTCAGGTACAATAATGCAGCATCAGTTTTTGATAAATTCTCTAACTCACCCACAACCGTATGCGCCCATGATGGCTGGCTTATTAAAAAAAGCATCAGGTAAAGGCCCAATGCTTTTAAAAAAAACCTATTCTTTATCGATTGCAAGTTGTTCATGATGGTTGTAAGGGTTATTGTAATCAATTTACGAGGCATTTAAATGCCCGGATTGGATTTTAGAAAAATACAGCCAGTTTCAATCTTGCAAACAGGGGAGTACCCGGGTGTAATTTAACTCGGTAACAGGATTAAGTTCTCCTTTTAATCTTGATTCAGTGGCAAACTGTGCCTCATTCCATTTTGTATTGAAGATATTTTCAATGGCAATCCCGATCTCATATTTTGGCCTTGTGTAATTTATTGAAGCATCCATAATAAAATACCCCTTTGCCACTATGGAATTATTTTCATTGGCCGGGCGGTTTTGTATATATCGGTAAGTTAATCCGCCGTTAAATCCTTTTTCTGCTTTATAAAACAATCCGCCTGTACAGGTTATAGTTGGGGCTAGTGGAATATATCCCGCTCCAATTCAATTTTTATTGCTACGGTTCCTTCAATTTTAAAGATCATAGGTTTATACCCGATTTAGGATATGAGTAATGAAGCACCTCCCTTGTCTGTATGCAGTGTAAAATTACCATACTGGTCAGAAAGTGTATTTACCGAAGAATTAACTGCTACAGCAATAGAAACAGTTTCCAATGGTTGCCGGCTGATGGCGTCAACTATCTTTCCTTTTATATTTTGTTGTGCAAAATTGAGCTGAGTAAAAGCAAGAATGAATAGGAGGGAGAGAAGAAAACGTTTCATCGTTGCACTATTAGTTAATCGTTTTGGTTAAAGGTAAAAATACGGCGAAGAATTATTTCATCTTCGCCGTTTATATAATATAGTTTAAAAAGGAGCTGCCAGGTATGGAAATGAAGCAAGGAATACCTTGTCATTACTGTTTACATGATCGCTGGTTAAGCCTGGGTTACTGGCACCTGTAGCGCCCCCAAATATCAGTATCAGTTCCACATCAATTACATCATCCGATAATGCTCTTCCACTTAAAGTATTAGCGGCTACACCATCATAAAAAGTAGTAGGGCCTGTAGTTGAAGCTGTTAACACATCTGTTGCCAGCACACCTGTAAATGCTGCATTATTTAAGCCTAAAATATTTGAGGTATATCCAAAAGCTGTAAGCTTGGCAGATATCTCTGTTGAAAATGCTGCATTCTGTGCAGATGGCGGTGTTGTGTTAAAAGCATCTTTATTTGCTGCTGCAATAAAAACAGTATTTATGGCCGGTCTGCCCATTTGATCCTGTTGCTGATAATAAACAGTTGCAGCAGGAGTTACTGTAGGACTGCTTTTTGAACAAGAGCTTGCTATTACACTTCCACCCAAAACGATGGTAAGTATTTTTATAGTTGTAAGTTTCATTTTTTTATTTTTTAGGTGTTGAATTAATTATATTTTCTTTTTTGTTTCCAACCATACATTGATCTTGCCGGTGGGGCTGCTGATCAGTGTTTTGGGCACTTCCACTACAATGCTCATTACATTGGTACCGGCAAACTTGTCTGTTCCCGGATTATTAAAACCTGGTGCTGTACCGGCGATTATCATTTTAAACCTGTCAAGATCAAAAAAGAATGGATCATCTCTTGGGCCGGCAAATACTTTAATACCAGATGCCCCAGTATTAGTAACAACTGCACCGCCATATGCAGAAACAGTTACATCTGCGGTTATACTTCCTTCCAGCTTACTGCGTATACCTTTTTCAGAAGGAGCAATCGGGCCATACACTTCCATCTTATTTGAAGATGAATTGTATTTACACTGTATCACCAGGTCTTCAATGGCATCACCGTTATTATCAATATTGAATTCGATAACGGTATTGGCATCAAATTTGGCAGCACCTGTTGTGCCGGGAGTTAAAAAGCCCTGTGTATTTCCTACAAATACCAGGTTATTGGGATCCTGACCACGGAAAACATACAGATCTGTAATGTCTGCAGGTTGATTACTTACCGTGGGAGAATCAAGGTGATCGGCAGCTACCAGTATACCACCGGTAATGAATGCTGATACAGTGAGTACCGCCAGCAATAGTTTTTTACGTTTCATTTTAATTGTTTTTAGATTAATGAATATCTTTCAAAATTTGTCGCCTGAATGACAACATATCCAATTACGAGAGAAGCTTATCATTGGATTTCATTAACAAATATTTTTTTTCAGCGATAATATCATTTCCAACTTTTCCGCATCGATTAATATTTCTACATTTGAAGGAATTATCAATTATCCATTATCAATTATCCATTATTAATTATCAATTATCATGTCCTATTGGTTAGTTAAATCAGAACCCTCTGCCTACAGTTGGGATCAATTGGTAAAAGATAAAAAAACCTGCTGGAGTGGCGTACGCAATTATGCAGCCCGGCTTAATTTAAAAGCCATGAAGAAGGGGGAAGGTGTATTGTTTTATCACAGCAATGAAGGTGTTGAAATAATAGGCGTTGCTAAAGTGATCAAAGAATATTACAATGATCCTACTACAGATGATGAGGCATGGGTTGCAGTGGATCTGAAGCCGGTATATAAATTAAAAAAATCGGTTCCGCTTATAATAATAAAGAAAGATCCACGGCTTGTCAATATGGATCTTGTACGTTTAGGAAGGTTAAGTGTGCAAAAAGTTAAAGAAGAAGAGTGGAAAATTATTATGGAGATGGCGGGGGAGTAGGGAAAAGCTACTAGCTAACAGCTTCTTACTTTTACTTCTTTTGTAAAATTTGTATCAATAGTGACTCCCAAAAAACATATCGTCGTTCTTACAGGTGCAGGTATCAGCGCCGAAAGTGGGTTAAAAACTTTTCGCGACAGTGATGGATTGTGGATGGGCTATAATATTGAAGACGTGGCAACTCCCCGTGCATTTAAAAAAGATCCGCAATTTGTTTTGGATTTTTATAACCAGCGCAGAAAAGATGTGGCGGCTGCACAGCCTAATGCAGCGCATATTGGATTGGCTGAACTTGAAAAAGATTTCAACGTTACCATCGTTACTCAAAACATAGATGATCTGCATGAAAGGTCGGGTTCAACAAATGTAATTCACTTGCATGGCGAAATATTTAAAATGAGAAGTGAAGTAAATGAAGCTATGATCTATGATATCCGCAGTGAAATAAATTTAGGCGATAAGAGTGAAGACGGTGCTCAACTACGTCCACATATTGTTTGGTTTGAAGAAGCTGTACCTATGATCAGTGAAGCAGCGGAAATAATGAGAACTGCAGATATTTTTGTTTTAGTTGGAACCTCTTTGCAGGTTTACCCTGCTGCAGGGTTAATTAATTTTGTGCCAATGGGTGTACCTAAATATATTATCGACAAAAAAATTCCATACATTAATAAAACGGCTGATCTTATTTTAATTGAAAAACCGGCTACCAAAGGAGTAGGGGAGCTAAAAGATTTATTGTTGAGTTGAGTATTTTTTCATAATAAATATTTTATAAAAAAGTCCTCTGCCTTTTGTATTTCTATATCAGCGAAATAAAAATCATTCACTTGTTTATTTTGTAAAGATTGTAAAACTTCAGTTTTACCCTTTGTTGTTATAGTTAATTTGCCAGCCAAAAGGGCTATTTTTTGTTTGGCCGTCTTTGCACCGCTTTTTTTTCTGCAAAATAAAAGCGATCGCTAACCAAGTGGAGAAGTATAAACAGTAAATTTTTTATTCTCTGACAGGCTAACTATCCTGGATGAATAAGTAAAACGCGGGTACTCTTTATTTCCGGCAAATTTTTTGCCCTGGAGATGACTGACTCATCAAAGCATAGTGTAATTTTTGAGTGCATAAGAATAATTTGTACAACGAAACTATTTTTAAGATGTAACTTCATTGAAACTAATACCAGCCAGTTCCAATTCAGTTAAAACCGGTAGGTAGATCTCGTTTAAAATTGGGATATGCAAACCGGTTAACTGAATAACATCTGTCAAAATTAATTTTGCAGCAATGCCCAAGGGCAGGCCAACAGTTTTTGCCATGGCTGTCCGCAGGATATCTTCGCCTCTTACAATAAGGCTGCTTTTGATCATATTTGTGATCCCGTTTAATTCATATTCAAATTCGTGCAGCATCACAATCATATCCTTATCACCCCTACGCATCGGTAATTTTGTTTCAATAAGATATTGAAGAATATCTGCTGATGTTTTGGCTGTCTCAGGAACCATTATTTCTTCTTCAAACAAACCCAGGTAAAAAAGTATTCTGCGGTTGAAATTATTTACATGCAACAATATAGGTGCCGACCACATAGCAAAACTTAACCCTTTTGTATCAATAATTTTTACATCGTCCGTTAGTCCTGCATGTACCAGAGCTCTCCATCCTTTGAAAAAGTTGGCATAACGTAATGTTGTGCGGATAAAAGTTTTTGCGTCGGGCAATTTATAAACCGGTATATAACTTAATGAATCACGGTTAGGGTAGTAGGCCATTTCTTTTAAGCCGTCAACGGTGATCAAATTAGCTTCATCAAATAAATTAATATACTCTATTTTTTTTATCTCGCCATTCATTTTGTACTCAGCACCTCCACTTCCAGCCATCACAATATTGCGTGGATTCCAGCTTACTTTAAACTTCCATGGATTATCATCATTTTCAGGAGCTACCAAACCACCACAATGACTTTTAAAAGAAGTTATGTTGCCACCCTTTGCTTTTATGCTGTCAATGATCTTCATCGCACTCATGTGGTCGATACCGGGATCCAATCCCATTTCACATAAGAATAATAGTTTTCTATTGACAATTTCATCCCGCAAACTTTTTATTTTATCATCCAGGTAAGAAGCGGTAAGCAAATGTTTGCGGTACTCAACACAATCCTTAGCTATTAAAAAATGAAGTGCTGGCGGCATCATTGAAATAACGATATGCGCTTTTTCAATAAGCTTCGCCCGGTCTTCTTCATTGGTGATATCAACCTGTACGGCTTCGGCAAAAGGAGAGTTGTTTGTTTTGGCTAATACCTGCTCCTTATTGGCATCAGCAATAATAAATTTCCAGCCGTTTTTTTCGGATTCAACTATTAAATAATCAATTAAAACCGTGGCTGATTTTCCGGCACCAAAAAGTAAGATCGTTTTCAATAAAAAAATTTTTGTAAATTAATGAATTAAATATAACATAATCGCAGAGACGCAAATACACAGCCAATTACAAAAGCCTGAAAACACAGCGTATCAGCACCTCTGCCGTTAAAACTGCGGATCAGGACATCTTCTCCACAAGCTCCATTTAGATGTGTAAAACTATACAAAAAAACTACATTTTTAATGAGGAAAACACCATAAAATTCGGTACTTTTGCCTGCCTCTTAAGAAGGGTAAATTTATATGGAAAATACAGATGATTTTAATGAAGAAAAACCGTTGCCCGATCATGGTGATAATAATAACCGTGGACGCATTATTCCGGTAAATATTGAAGAGCAGATGAAGACTGCCTACATTGATTATTCGATGAGTGTGATTGTTGGAAGAGCCTTGCCCGATGTGCGTGACGGACTAAAGCCCGTTCATCGCCGTGTGTTATATGGCATGAATGAACTGGCCAATTACAGCAACAAGCCTTATAAAAAATCGGCTCGTATTGTGGGAGAGGTGATGGGTAAATACCATCCGCATGGCGATGCTTCAATTTATGATACAATGGTACGTATGGCACAGGATTGGAATATGCGCTATACAATGGTTGACGGGCAGGGAAATTTTGGTAGCCAGGATGGTGACCCCCCGGCCGCTATGCGGTATACCGAAGTACGTTTTGCCAAATTTGCTGAAGCCATGCTGGATGATATCGAAAAAGAAACAGTTGATTTCCAGCTCAACTTTGACGACTCGCTGAAAGAGCCAACGGTACTGCCTACACGTATACCGCAATTACTGGTAAATGGCGCAAGTGGCATTGCAGTGGGGATGGCCACTAATATGATGCCTCATAATCTTAGCGAAGTGATAGATGCATGTATTGCTTATATTGATGATAAGGAAATAACTATCGACGACCTTATCAAACACGTAAAAGGGCCCGATTTTCCAACAGGCGGGGTGATCTATGGGTTTGAAGGCGTTAAAGCCGGGTTACATACCGGAAGAGGCAGGGTAGTATTGCGGGGAAAGGTAAATATTGAAACAACAAAGAATGGCCGGGAAAAGATCATTATTTACGAAACACCCTACCAGGTAAACAGGGATACGCTTACCGCCAGGATCGGCGAACTCATCAATGATAAATTAATAGAAGGTATTGCTGATGTAAATAATGAAAGTAACAACAAAGAAGGAACCCGTTTAGTGATCGATCTTAAGAAAGATGCAGTGGCACAGGTTGTGATCAATCAATTATATAAACAAACAGAACTGCAGACTTCTTATGGCATCAATAACGTAGCATTGGTAAGGGGCAGGCCCAGGATATTGAATTTAAAAGACCTGATCAGTGAATTCGTTCTGTTCAGGCATGAAGTGGTTGTACGCCGTACACAATTTGAACTCAGGAAAGCAGAAGAAAGAGCGCATATCCTTGAAGGTTATATCATTGCCCTGGATAATCTTGATGCTGTAATAGCATTAATACGCAAATCATCTACACCAAATATTGCTCAGGAAGGATTGATCAGTAATTTTGGAATGTCGGATTTACAGGCAAAAGCCGTACTGGAACTGCGTTTACAGCGCTTAACCGGTATGGAGATAGATAAAATAAGAGAAGAGCACGCTGAAGTAATGAAACTGATCGCAAGATTAAAAGAGATACTGGCTAATGAGGGCATGCGTTACCAGATCATCAAAGATGAATTGCTGGAAATAAAAGCAAAGTTTGGTGATGAACGCAAAACCGAGATCGTTTATATGAGTGACGAGATCAATATGCTGGACCTGATCGAAGAAGAAGATGTAGTGGTAACGATATCTCACTTAGGATATATCAAGCGTACTTCGGCAGCCGAATATCGTCAGCAACGCAGGGGCGGCCGTGGGGCAAAGGGCAGCAGTACCCGGCAGGAAGATTATATTGAACACCTGTTTGTAGCGTCTACCCATCATACGTTATTATTCTTTACAGAAAAAGGCAGGTGTTTCTGGTTAAAAGTTTATGAGATACCCGAAGGCGATAAAACCAGCAAGGGCAGGGCATTACAGAATATGATACAGATACCGCCCGATGATAAAGTGAGGGCCATTATTGATGTTAAGAATTTTGATGACGAGGAATATGTAAAGGGCCATTATATTGTTTTGTGTACCAAAAAGGGGATCATCAAAAAAACCGACCTGGAAGATTTCAGCAGGCCAAGACAAAATGGTATCAATGCCATTAATATCCTGGAGGGAGATCAGTTACTGGAAGCTAAACTAACAGATGGCAATTGTGAGATAATGCTTGCTGTTAGAAGCGGAAGAGCCATTCGTTTTGCTGAAGAAAAAGTGCGTTCAACCGGAAGGGGTGGTATTGGCGTTTACGGCATTGAAGTAGATGATGAAAAAGATGCAGTGGTTGGTATGGTTTGTGTAAATCGGGAGGATAAAACCAAGACAGTACTTGTTGTTAGTGAAAAAGGTTATGGCAAACGCACTTTCCTTGATGACCCCGAAACAGGAGAACCCAATTACCGCATTACAAATCGTGGAGGTAAAGGTGTTAAGACAATTAATGTAACTGAAAAAACAGGATCCTTAGTTGGCTTATTGGCAGTAACCGAAAAAGAAGACCTGATGATCACCTGCGTATCGGGTGTAACTATCCGCATGGCGGTAAACCAAATCAGTGAGCAAGGCAGGGCAACACAGGGTGTAAAATTGATACGTGTTGATGATGGAGATGAGATTGCAGCAATAACTCAGTTGGATGAACAGGAGGAGGATGAAACAGAAACACCTGGTGAGGATATTACAACTCCAGGAACTGATGTAGATACTGAAACCGAATCATCTGATATTTAGTTTTTAATAAAGAATATTTAATTTTTAAAAGCCGATAGATTTTCTATTGGCTTTTAAATGTCCCAACAGCTTGTCCCGGTTATTTCGCCAGGGTTTTCACAGCCGGGAAACGAGCGTAGGGTGAGACCCAGACGGGACAGTAATCTTCGCTCTGTGCTGCCAATGAGATATTTTTCATGGATATTTACTACTGTTTAACATAATATTAATTATAGGACTTTTTGTATCTTTGAAACCCAATTAAGAGTTTACCTATAAAACCCCTTAAAGCCTTAACCATACTGCATTTGATGCAGATGAGTTGAAGGCTTTTTGTTTTGTATACATGTATATATTACAAGCAACCAGCCTGCAAGTTTGCTGGCTGGTTGAACAATACTATTTTAGAATTTCTGAATACTTTTTAAAATTATTGCAATACAATTACCTTTTCCTTTTCTGTTTGTAATACAATCGTCTTATTTGAATTTGCAGCAACCGGTTGTATGCTGATCCGGTGCTTGCCATTTACTAAAACATTTTTTAATTGCTCATGCAAAATTTTGCAAGGGCATCAAATTTGAAAACTGCACCCGCACTTCTGCTATCCATCATAATTTCTATTGATGCATTTTGAAGAACCAGGTAAATGAAATAACCCGAACTGGGCATATAAAAAAATTTAAACTTTATCGTTTGATATATTGCAAATTAGCGATATGCATTGTATATTAGCAAATACTTTAATTAATCCCTGATTAATTATGCCAACAACTAACCCTTCGTTTGCTCCTCATAAAGATCAACTTATCAATACTATTTTAGTAAAATATATTATTTCATAAACTCAACAAAAAAACATGAGTGATCAAAACCCTGGCAACGGATTAGATACTTTTGAACACATTGTGGTACTTATGCTGGAAAACCGTTCTTTTGATAACCTGCTTGGTTATTTGCATATGAATGATAACCCGCTGCCACCTAATAGTAAATATGATGGACTTCAAAATGGGAATTTTTCAAATCCTGTTCCTAAAAGAGCAATTGATGCTGATAAGTATACAACCATTGAAACACATCGGGCTACAGATTTTAATCAGCCCTATCCCGATCCCGGTGAAGAATACCAGCACGTAAACACTCAACTTTTTGGTGAAATAGATCCTGATAATATTGGAATAGACCAATATTTTATGAAGGCTCCATACAATCTGCCAACTGATCAATTGCCAAAACCTTCAATGAATGGATTTATCAATGATTACGAAAGTAATTTGGAAGCAACTTATAATAAAGGGCCTAATAATCATGATCCTTTTTTAATCAATTACGATAAATATTCAGTGATAATGCAATGCTTTCAGCCCGATCAGATCCCGGTACTCTCAAACCTGGCAACTGGATTTGCTGTTTTTGATCAATGGCATTGTGACGTACCTAGCCAAACATTTTGTAACAGGGCTTTCTGGCATGCAGGAACTTCCGGTGGAAAAGTTATTAATCCGCTTGATGAAGGCGGTGGAGTAGAAAACGATTTTACCGAAATGGAATCCTGGGAAAAAGAAGTTTGGAGCCAGCCTACAATTTTCGACAGGATGACTGACAAAGGTGTAACAT
>JAYVUE010000185.1:0-7753 GCA_043788195.1 Chitinophagaceae bacterium | reverse complement strand
ACTGAAGTGAAGGTAAATATTGAAGGGCCTACTACTGCAGTTAACAATGCAGGATCACCCTGGCAGATTGTTGTGCCTACATCTGATGTAATTGTAATTCCGGATGCTGCAATAAATGTTACTGTAGCGCAAGCTGAGTTTACAGCAACACAACCCGTAACCTGAACAATTGCCTGGTAATAAGTTGTCTGTGAAAGGTTATTAAAAGTTAAAGTAGTAGTTGTATTTGCAATAGGAGTCCATGGTCCGGCACAACCTACAGTTGAAGATTCCCAGCGAACAACACTACCAGTATGTCCTGATAATGTTAATGTACCAGTATTGATAGCACTACAAACAGAACTTGCAGCAGGGCTAATAGTTCCACCAATAGATGCATTACTAACGGTTAAGATTGCACTTGAGCTGGTAGCTGCTGGTGGGCAGGTAGAACTGGTAACAATACATCGGTATTGGTAATTATTCATAACAAGTGTCACACCAGTCAGGTTTAAAGTAGCAGTTGTAGCGTTACTATAAACACCTCCGTTGATGACGTTGTTCCAGGAGGTACCATTATCTGTGCTCAACTGCCATTGATAGGTAAGAACAGGATCCCCCGAAGCTGCAACAGTAAAGCTGGTATTAGTACCAACACAAGTCTGAACATTAGCCGGCTGCCCTGTTATAGCAGGTGGGTTACAGCCAACTACCGGAGGTAATATAACTGTAAAAGTATCTTTAAAAGAGAGTCTTGTTCCTGTTGAATTAAAGTAACTGGTACGCATATTCACTTCGGCAATGTTCTGCATAAGGATATCATCTACAAACCATCCCGGGTTGGGTCCGGGGAAAGCAGTATTGTCATCAGAACCCATCCTGAAACGGAACATTGCATTTTGGCCTGTTGGCAGTAGTCGTATTTTTGTTTGTATCCAACCACCACTGGTACCCGTAAACGCATTTCTTGGTGCCAGTGGATTATTGGTACCTACTGATCCCGGATAAGGGTTTACGGTCATGTTAGGACCAAGGTCAGTCCAGGTAGTTCCGCCATTGGTACTCATTTCAACAACGCCGCCGTCCCAACCTGTTTCGGCATTGAAATTATGCCAAAATGTAAAGGTTGGTGGTGTTGCACCTGTAGCTACACCGGCATTCATGGCAACCCTGAAATCTGTTATTGCAGTAGCATTGTCTACAGCATATAAAGAATTAGGTGCACTATGGAATGCAAGAGTTGAACTTACCCAATTGGTAGGTCCGGTAGCTGTTGTAGCAGACCATCCTGCAGGTATACCTGCACCCGCAACAGGTTCATTGAGTGAAGTAGTTGTGGCAAAATAAGCACCTGCATTAATTTTTACAGTTAAACTATAATTTATAGTTTGTCCAATGGCAAGGTTTACCGGCCAGGTTACTACCCGGTTTCCTGCATTATATGTGCCTCCGTTAGTTGCACTAATGAAAGTAACATTTGTTGGTAAGGTATCAGTTAATGAGAAATTTGTAATTGCAACACATCCATTATTGTTGACAGTATTGTTGTAAACAATATTTTGTCCTTCAGGAATTCCGGCTGCTCCATTGGTTGTAACATTCATATTGGAACTTAACAGATCACAATCACCAATTTTAAATTGCGTAATACGTGTCGCCCACTGATTAGCAGTATTTCCGTACATGGCAGTCATCCAAAAAAGTGAGTCATTAACTACATCAACCGGCATATCATTGTAATCACCCCAACGGTTACCAAATGTTCCGTAACCTGTACCTGCCTTTGCCAAAACTTCAGCAATCGTCATAGTATTCGGCAGATCTGTTGCATTACGACCGGTAAAATAGAGTGAAGCAAAACTTGTAGTACCACTTCTGTTATACCCTAAGGCAATTTGGCCTTTACTATTTATATTAATGCTGCCCATCCAGCGTCCATCTCCATCAGCAGGAGAAAAAGTGGATTGTTGAAATATACTCCATGTGCTGGCCGGATTTTTTCTTAATTCATACCACCTGATCCCGGCTTTTGCAGGATTACCTGTTCCGGCATTGGCATCTACAGTATAATTAAGAACTATTGCTTCGTAGGTTCCAAAATTTCTTAACCAAACCCTATTCATGATACGGTCACTAACGGCATCATACCCATTACCTGATTGAGAGGGTACGCAGTTTCTGCCACCACAAACATTAGATTTAAATGGCGCAGTTACCAGGGCCTGAGACCAGGTTAGTGTTGTATTGGCCGGCACAGCAAAGTCGGGAATAAATTTTATCATACCAATACTATCAGCTGCACCAGGATTGGGGTTAAATTCATTGTCAATATAGTACATGAAATTTCCTACAGTTCCTGTTGTAGTAGGTGCTGTAGGTCCACTGATATTTACAGGTTGACTTTGAAAAGTTAAACGGAAACGCTGTAATTGGGCAGTAGGATTTCCTGCAATCATCTGTGCTTTATTAAAAGCCCATACTGAAGAACCTCCGGGGGTTACATTAAAATCATTGGTTGTAGCGTATAAAACGTTTGGCCAAACACCCCAGTGTGGGTAATCGGGAAAGAAGGTATTATCAGTGAATTTATACACATTCCACGCTCCCAAAGGATTATTGGTAACAGAAACAAAAACAACCATTGTATTGATACCACCACCACCTACATTACCAAATTCGGTAAGCATGTACCTGTCGGCAAACTGATCATATAGAGCAACAGGGTCACCCGAACCGGAATAACCAGTTCCGGCAACTAATGTGGTCATATAAATTTGCGCCAAAACCTGCACGCCATTGCGATCCCATATTTTAAGATAAGAACCAGCACCACCGTTTATCATTTGAATAATATGATTGGGGCCTGCAGTCATGTTAGGATCAGCAGGAGAAACACTGGTATAACCCATACCATCAAAATTCTGAGTGATCAGCCCTCCCGAAAAATTATTGGGGGTGGGTGGAGGTGTAGTTAAAATTCCATTTATTGGTGAATTAGAGTTTGCAGCCGGAGTTGCAGCAAATTTTTGTACAACAGGGTCAATAGCAACTTTTTTATTGTATTGAATGCGCTCAATAAACTCATTATCATCATCTTCACCAATTACTTTATCTCGTTTCCTGGTGATTTTAGGAACAAAGCCCTCAGGTGCCACATAATCCTTAAGTGAAGGGATTACTTTTATTAATTGTCCTTCTGTTACAATCGGATTATGGAGTGCTTTCTGGGCAATAGACCCTGTACCCATAAAAAGAAGAACTAAAAGCAGTGAAATAAATTGAAGCAATTGTTTTTTAGAAACAAGCGATTTTGAGTAGAGAAATTGTCTCATAATAGTAAGTTTGATTTTTATGCAATTAAGGTTGCAAGTTAAGATTTTACAATTAATTTTAACTTTATTTTATTTCAGAACTTACTTTTTTGGTAAAAGCTCATTTTAAGTAAGAAAACAGGTAAAATTGCGGGATTTTAAGAATATAATGCGGGTACAATTTTAGTTAGAGCAATCTTGTTTTTATGATTGCTTTTACAGCTTCTCACCCACCTGTTTTTTCTCCAAAATTTTGTTCACTAAAACTTAAGAACAATTAGATATTTTGATATCACAACAGGAATTGCCGGCACCTGTTTTTTGAATTTATTAGAAAAAAAAATGTCCTAATTCTACTTTAGAATATTAAACTTAATTTAATATTAATATAACGTTCTTACCTTAATTGAACCTTTCACATTTCGTAATGATTCCAATATGCTTTTATTCAGATTTTTATTTACGTCAAGTACAACATAACCAATACTATCATTTGTTTTAAGGTATTGTCCCAGGATGTTTATTTTATGATGGCTTAATACAGTATTTATTTTAGAAAGCACCCCCTCCACATTATCATGAATATGCAATATCCGGTGTGTTCCTTCCTGGGGAGGCAATGCTAACGCAGGAATAGTATGCGATCCGGTACTGATCCCTTTTTCCAGGTAGTTGAATAATTTATTACTTACATCGTCACCAATATTTAGTTGTGCTTCCTGGGTACTACCACCAATATGAGGAGTTAATAATACATTGCTAAGGCCCTGTAATGGCGTAGTAAATTTATCGCCATTCTTTTCCGGCTCTACAGGAAAAACATCAACAGCTGCCCCAGATAAAAAGCCGTCAAGCAAAGCCTTTTTTAAAGCTTCAAGGTCTACTACTTCGCCCCTTGCATAGTTAATTAATATGGATCCTTTTTTAAAATATTTAAGATTGCTTTTATTGATAAGGTTTTTTGTAGTTGTTAATTCAGGCACATGAAGTGTAATAATATCTGATTTACTTACAACTTCTTTTAAACTTTTTTTATCTTCTGCATTACCCAAAGGCAACCTTGTTTCAGTATCGTAAAAAATAACTTTCATTCCAAGGCTTTCAGCCATTACACTTACCTGCTTTCCTATATTTCCATAACCGATGATACCTAATGTTTTCCCTCTAAGCTCATATGCACCACTGGCTTCTTTGAGCCAAAGTCCTTCATGTGCCGCTTTATTTTTATCAATAATCCTTCTGATCAACATAATGGATGCGCCAATAACCAACTCGGCCACACTTCGGGTATTACTGTATGGAGCATTAAAAACTGCTACCCCTTTTTTTGTAGCTGTTTTAATATCAACCTGGTTTACACCAATGCAAAAACAACCGATAGCCTGTAGTTTTGTTGCGGCTTCCAAAATTTTTTTTGTGATCTGTGTTTTACTTCTAATACCCAGCAAATGAACATCCTTGATCGCAACTATCAGTTCTGATTCACTTAATGCCCCGTTAATTTTTTTTACATTAGTGTAGCCTGATCCATTAAAATGTTTTACGGCCACATCACTAATATTTTCCAAAAAAAGAATATTGATCTTCTCCTTTGGATAACTGGTAATTTTTTTTTCTGACATGATGATTACAGCGTATTTTGCACAAAGATATTCTATCCTGGTCTTACTTACAATTATGACAAAGACGATAAAATCAATATCCAATACCAAATTGTTATTACATAATTCTTTTATTTTTTTTACAGTTTTCATTTTTTCATCGTGTAATTCCGGTTCAGATAAAAACCACATCAATACTGAGGAAAAAATTGAAATACTAAAACTACCGGAGCCGTCACCACTGAATGAACGTGAATTTGCAAGAATTAAAAACGCCTGTCAACAATGGTACGATACAGCATTAAAACCCAAAGGATTTAATGGTGGCCTGCTGATTGCCAGCAAGGGCAATATTGTTTTTGAAAAATACAATGGAACGGGCCACCTGCCGGGCATTGACACAATTAATAAAAGCACCCCGTTGCATATTGCTTCTACTACAAAAACATTTACTTCCATGGCTATATTAAAATTATGGCAGAATAGAAAATTGGGGCTTGATGATGAATTCAGTAAATATTTTCCTGCTTTTAATTATCCGGGAGTTACCATCAGGTGTTTATTGAATCACAGGAGCGGCTTGCCCAATTATACTTATTTTATGGAAAATCTGGGCTGGGATAAAACAAAACCGGTTAGCAATGAAGATGTATTGAATTACCTGGTAACCCGAAAAAATGAATTTGAAAATATTGAACCCCCAGGTATACATTTTTCTTATTGCAATACAAATTATGCCTTGCTGGCGCTGCTGATTGAAAAAATATCAGGGAAAAAATATGCCGATTTTTTAAAGCAAAATTTTTTCATCCCTTTGCAAATGAAAAACACATTTGTTTTTAGCATAGCCGATACAACTACTGCTAACCCCAGTTACGACTGGAAAGAACGGCTGATGCCTTTTGGATTTTTAGATGGCGTGTATGGCGACAAAAATATTTATACCACGGTAAGAGACCTGTTCAGATGGGACAGGGCTTTAACCAGTGGTTTGCTCTTTTCTTCACAAACACTGGAACAGGCGTATATTCCTTACAGTAATGAAAAGCCCGGAATAAAAAACTATGGCCTTGGATGGCGCATGAACATTTATCCAACAGGAAAAAAGATAATTTATCATAATGGCTGGTGGCATGGCAGCAATTCAACTTTTATCAGGCTTTTACAAGAGGATGCCACTATCATAATTATAGGCAATAAATTTACAAGGGCCATTTATCATGCTAAAATACTAGCCAATATTTTTGGGAATTATTTTTTGCAGCAGGAAGAAGAAGAAGCCGATCTGACATTGTTAAAAGACTCAACCAATCCCCTACTACCGGTAACTGTTCACAAAAAAAAATAATTTCGGGTATTCATAAATGTTATTCTGCATAATTTTATCCAAACCAGAAATAAGAGATCAAAATGGCTGAAATAATACCTACCCCGTCGGCCAATAACATAGCGCCAATGGAATAGCGGGTATTCTTAACCGCTATTGCTCCGTAATAAACTGCTATCACATAAAAAGTTGTATCACTGCTTCCCTGCAATACACAACTTAATCTTCCGGCAAAAGAATCAGCACCATAGGTTCCCATTGCCGACACCATCATGCCCCTGGCCGCACTGCCGCTAAACGGTTTTACCAATGCAGTAGGTAGCCCATCAACAAAACGGGTATCCGCCCCCATAGCAGTGATCAGGTTTTTTACTCCGTCAATCAGCAGGTCAAAAGTGCCGCTGGTACGCAACATACTTATGGCTACCAACATTCCTACGAGATAGGGAATTATTTTTACAGCTGTTTCAAAACCGCCTCTTGCTCCTTCAATAAATGCATCAAACACATTTATCTTTTTATAAACACCACCGGCCACAATTAAAATAAAGATCAACAGTAAAATACCATTGCCCAATAAGCCAGAAAAAACATCTACCCCGCTTTTACTTAAGGTTCCTACATACCAGACTATGCCTGCAATTACAACAGACAGGCCCATCACCCATGCCAGTATCACAGGGTTGATCAGATTTATTTTTTGTTTAAATGATACAATGATCATTGCTGCAATGGTGGCAATAAATGTGGCGATCATACAGGGAATAAAAATATCCGTTGGGTTTATTGCACCCATTTTACTCCGCATAGCAATGATACTTACAGGTATTAATGTAAGTCCGGATGCATGCAGGCATAAAAACATTATTTGTGCATTACTGGCCGTTGATTTGTCAACATTTAATTCCTGTAAACTTTCCATCGCCCTTATGCCAAATGGTGTAGCAGCATTATCCAAACCAAGCAGGTTGGCAGAAAAATTAAGTGTCATATGCCCAATAGCAGGATGCCCCTTGGGTACATCCGGAAATAGACGTAAGAAAAACGGGCCGATGATCCGTGATAATAATCTTATTCCTCCTGCTTTTTCCGCAATACTCATAAAGCCCATAAATAATGCCATTATACCAATAAGACCGATACAAAGATCAACAGCATCCCTGCAGGTAGCCAAAATTCCATTGGCACTTTGTTCCTGGTAGTTAATAAACTTACCATCTGCTGTTTTTACATATTTGTCATCCCCTTTTTTATATTCTTTATTGGTTTGCAATTTTATCATTACCAAAGTCGACACCTGTGCACTGTCCAATTGCCGGGTATGTGAGGTATCACCGCTTTTACCGGCCACCATTTTACTGAACATATCATTGCCGTACCGGGTAAAAACAGTTTTAACACCAGCAACTAAAATGGCAATGATGATAAATGCACTCCATATCCTGCTTAATGACATAACCTAAAAGTTAAAGCCCGCCCGGATGACACGGTCGGACGGGGTTGAAAGTTAAAGTTTGAGAGTTGAAAGTTAGTTA
>JAYVUE010000184.1:0-16682 GCA_043788195.1 Chitinophagaceae bacterium | reverse complement strand
TGGTTCAAAAAAAATCATTACTTTTTTTGGGGTCTGACCCACAGCTTGTGTCAAGCTACAGTAAACTAAAAGTGTCGAAATTACTTTGTGCATAGAGATTTTTTTTGTATAGCAACATTCTAATATACACAAGTTCCCAAAAGATTAACTAATAAAATATCCCTTATTTATTCTTCCGTTTTTTTTCTCTGGCATATCTTGTTTATGTTTGCCTGCTGAAAACAAATCCCTGTATGTTCAACAATAAAAAAATAATTGTGGTATTGCCTGCTTATAACTCGGCAAAAACTTTAGAGATCACTTATAATGAGATACCTTTTGATATTGTAGATGAAGTGGTATTGGTGGATGATGCCAGTAAAGACGAAACGGTGAATAAGGCAAAAGAACTGGGCCTTAAACATATCATCCGACATGAAAATAATAAGGGATATGGCGGTAATCAAAAAAGCTGCTATAAAAAAGCATTGGAACTGGGTGCCGATATTGTGATCATGTTGCACCCCGATTATCAATACACACCACAACTTGTCCATGCCATGACGAGTATTATCGGCAACAATGTTTATCCTGTTGTTTTCGGCAGCCGCATCTTAGGCAATGGGGCTTTAAAAGGCGGGATGCCGCTGTATAAATATATCGCCAACCGTTTTTTAACTTTTACGCAAAACATCCTCTTCAATAAAAAATTATCTGAGTATCATACAGGCTACCGGGCTTTCAGTAAGGAAGTATTGGAATCTTTGAAACTGGAAGCCTGTGATGACGATTTTATTTTTGATAATGAAATGGTATCACAGATCTTTTACAAAGGATTTGAAATAGGAGAGGTGACATGCCCCACGAAATATTTTGATGATGCCAGCAGCATCAATTTCCGGCGAAGTATGAAATACGGCCTGGGTTGCCTGAAAGTTTCTTTGGTTTACAGGTTTTGCAAATGGGGGCTGATGAAAAGCAAACTATATGGGTAAATTACTTTCGTTTGTAAAATACAAAACCATTTTTACTGTATAGTATCTGCAACCGGTCGGCGTTATATTTCATCAGTGTATCCCTGTAAGTATTTTTGCTGACAAAATAAGTGGGTTTGTCAACTGCCCCGTTCAACAACCATTGCTCATCTTTTGATTCTTTGCGGTTACCGGGTTTTATCCCTGTATAAAAGTACTGGGCATAGCTTTTATACCCCAACGTATACACGTAAACATCTTTTCCCTCCAACGATCTGAAAAATTCTATAGCCGCATTTTGTGAATACCTTTCAACACGTGGTGCATAAAGTATAAGCAAGGCCTGCATGGCTACGATACCAGCAACAAACAGGGTGATAAATGCCCGTTGGTATTTTTTTTGACGCAACCAAATATAAGTAGCGATCACCGCAATAAAAAACAGTACACCGGGTATCATATGCGCATAACTCCAGTTTACTGTGGCTGCTGTATTTGCCAATGCAAAATTATCCTGTTGCAATAATGGTGTTAGCCAGTGAATATTTTTGCCTACCAGTGGCAGGGCGATGAACAACACACTCCATATCAAACCAAGTACCAGTAAACTGATATTCTGCCATTTTTTTAATTGTGCCTGCTGGTTGGTAATGCCATAAATAGTAGCAGCTGCCAGGTATCCTATCGGCAAATAAGTGAATGAAGAATAATGAATGATCTTGGTTTTAACGATCGTAAACACAATGAGTATCACGATCAGTGATGCGATCATCAGCTTTCTGAAAATTTGTTGCTGTGTATTTTCGGCTACCAGGTTCTTATAACGGAAGATCAGCAGGGAAGCCGGAAAACAACCGATCAGCACCACTACAAAATGATAAAGAAAAAATCCACCGTGGCCTGCATCCTTGGTCTGCATAAGACGTACCTGGTAAGTATAAAATTCATTTACAAACCACCAGCCGTGTTGCAGTATCTCTAATCCAAACCAAAGTAATGATACACCGATCACACCAAGGCCCCACCACAAAGCATATTTAAATGATACCCATCCTTTCCATTTATTAAAAAAAAGAAATAAAACATAACTCAAAAAAACGATCAGCAAGGCAACAGGCCCCTTGGTCAATATCCCCAAACCAGTAAACAATGCTGATAACAGCAGGGGAGGGATCAATTTATTTTGCTTCTCTTTTGCATTTAAAAAATTACCAATAAAATAGATCCCCAAAAAAATAAAGAGATTGAACCAGGGATCAATAATGCCGCTTTTGAAATACAGGTTGGGTAAAAATGTTCCTGCATAGGTCAGCACCCACCACCAGGCAAATTTTTCATTGTGTATTCTTCGGCCGATACTAAATAATACAAGCAGGGTTACAATACCACAGATGGCGTTGGGTAAACGTGCAGCAAATTCATTGATGCCAAATGCTTTCATACTGGCCACCTGCATCCAGAAAAACAAAGGGGGCTTTTCCCAAAAGGGTTCGTAGTTGATCTGTACCTGCATATAATTGCCCGTCTGTATCATTTCACGTGCACTTTCTGCAAAATTGATCTCATCCCAATCAAACAAATGCACTTTGCCCAATGAGTTAAAAAATAAAACAGCGGATGCAGCAATAATTATTAAAAAGGGAAGATTTTTTTTCATACGTCGTTTCAAAGATAACAAACCTCCAAGTTTCCCCAGAAGAGTTCAACAATTTTAAATTCCCGGCAACCTTATAGGTTTCTTTTATCCAGTTTTGTTTTTAATTCAAATTCTTTTGGTGGAATGGACCCCTGTAAATTTTTTACAAAATAATCCCACCTTCTCCTTGTCATATACAATGAAGATTCACCATATCCATGCCGTGCATTGGGAAAAATAACCAGGTCGTAATCTTTATTGGCCTTAGTTAATGCATCTACTACCAGCAAAGTATTGTACGGAGGAACATTATCATCCAGCATTCCATGCGCCAGCATTAATTTTCCTTTCAGGTTCTTCGCATAATTTTGATTGGCCTGGGCTTCGTAATTAGATTTTCCATCTGCCAGTTGGGTAAGCAAACCAATATATCTTTCGCCCCAATCATCTTCATAATTACGGTTATCATGATTGCCCGATTCTGAAATACCCACTTTATAAAAATCGGGATAACGAAACATGGCTGCCGCTGTTGCAAATCCACCACCAGAATGCCCCCAGATGCCAACTCGGTCAATATCGAGATAAGGATATTTTTGGGCTAACTGTTTTATACCACTGATCTGATCTGGTAATGTATTATCTGCCATATTCCCATAACACATGTCATGAAAACTTTTTGAACGATTTGGATTGCAGGTTCCTTCAATGAGCACAACAATAAATCCTAATTCTGCCAATGCCTGGTGATCACTTCTTGCTACTTCAAATGACCAGCTGCCAACACTTCCACCCTGCGGACCCGGATAAATATAATTTACAACGGGATATTTTTTATTTGGATCGAGGTTTGATGGCGTAAACATCAAGCCGTAAAGATCTATCTGACCATCCCTTGCTTTTACAACAATGGGTGTTGGGGGTTTCCAACCGGTAGCGGTTAAACGAGAGATATCAGTTTTCTCCAGGTTTGTGATCAGTTTGCCATCAGTATTACGTAAAACCATTACAGGAGGAACATCCTGTTTTGAATAACTGTCAACGAAATAATTTCCAATGGGGGATAAGGTTATTTGATGATTACCATCTTCGGGTGTAAGTAAGGTCAGGTTCTTACCATCAAATCCAATTTTGTACAAGTGGCTGAAATAAGGATTGCGTCCGGGTTCTTTGCCATTGGCCAAAAAATAGATAGTGCGTTTTTGCTCATCCACTTTCAACATTCGGGTAATAGCCCATTGACCCTTTGTAATTTGATTTTTTAGTTTCCCGGTTTTGGCATCATACAAATATAAATGCCCCCAATTATCAGATTCAGAAAACCATATGATCTCATTTGAGGCAGGGAGGAACTTCCAGTTAACAGCACCCTGACCTGATTCAAACTGCGTGGATGCGGTCTCGTTAAATACCTCCCGGATATTGCCCGATGCTGCGTCTGCGATCCAGAATATTTCCTGCTTATGATCACGGGATGTTGAAACAAATGCCAATTCAGTACCATCAGCGTTCCATTCCACGTCGCCAAAATCTTTTCCGCCACAGGAAATATCGTCGCAAAGTGTACCGCGTCGTACGCCCGGTGGTATTTTTAACCCTATAATTTTTGATCGATCTATCTCAATGATCACCCGTTGAATGGTAGTGATATCCTTGTCGCCGGGCAGCGGATATTTCCATGATTGCAGGTTGGGCTTTCCAACATTTGTTGTTACCAGGTACATATCGCTCACATTTCGCTGATCCTGCTGGTAAGTGGCAATTTTTTTTGAATCGGGCGACCATACCACTATCGGCCGGTCGCTTTTTCTCCAGCCTGCATTATCTGTTGCATAGCCAAAATCTTTGATACCATCCCTTGTTAACTGTGTTTCTTTATTGGTTGAAACATCTCTTACCCATAAATTAAAATCACGAAGAAATACGGATAGTTTTCCATCAGGTGATAATGTTTCATTTGATCGGGCCTGGCCTGTTGCAGCTTTTGCATTAGTAGAATCCATAGCTGTACAGGAATAAGTTGTAAGATCACAGCTCCAGTTTTTTTTATTGGCTTTAAATTGAATTGACCTTCCATCGGGCGAAAAACCAATGCTTGAGAATGGCAATTGAAAAGAATTATATTTTTCTCCTGTAATGGCAGAAAGAGAATTGGCTAATTTTTGTTGGTCAAATGCAGGAGTGCGTTTACCACCGGCGGGGTCAACTAAAATAAATTCACTTCCCTGTGCGGTTAAGATGCGATACCAGAAACGATCGCCGGATAACCAGTTGGGCCTAACATTCATTTGGTCTACCAGTTGACTTGCATTATAACTCATTGCTCTTTCTGCACGTTCGTAGTCGCTTGTTGTTAATGTTTGCTGGTTTCCCTGTTGGGCAAAACAAGTTGTTTCAGTTATGAAAAATAAATTAAGGAGTAGAATAACTGATCTGAAAAAAGTATTCATAATTTTTATATTATAGATGGTAAATAAACAGCCAATTAGTCTATAAGATATGAATAATTATTGGAGTTGATCCATTGGCTTCACAGGAAATGGGTAAGCCTCTTACGTATTAGTCTTGATTTTTGTTGCCGGGGACAACAATAAACCATGCATGATTACTTTAATAAATAATTTAAAGATACTACTGCACTTTGGCCAGCCATAAAGAAGCATTCATAAATAGTTGTGTGTGACTATATAATGGCCAGCTAATGTATAAAGTATTTCCGGGTGCACCAGTTCCGTCATCTAAAGGTGAACTATCGGCCACAATATATACACGTCCTGTACCATAGGTTGATGAGGCGCTCATTACATTTGTAGTGCTTTGGCTGTATGTATTTTGCCATATCAATCCCTGTACACTGGGGTTGGCAGTGCTGTTAAGGGTAAGGGTTGCACCATTATTAAAACTCAGCTGGGTAACATTGCCCTGTGAACCATGCAAAATAACATTGGATGGATTACCGGATAAAACATTAGTGCTGATCTGAGATATATTGGTGAGGTCAATGGCAAAACCAAAGGGGTTAGTTATTACTGCATTGTTGGTCATCAGGTCGTTCCATATTGCAGGCGAATCCCAGCCATCACCATCACGGTCAGACATGGTATGATCGGTTACCATGAATAAGCCTCCGCCACTATTTACAAAATTTAATATGGCCTGTTTTTCGGCAGTAGAAAAGCGGTTATTGGGTTCATCTACAACAAATACATCATAATTGGAAAGGTCTTGCGGGTTACCAGTATTGCCGAAAGTTATACTACCGGTGGAGGGTAGTGTTTCTACGGTATGGCCCAGTTTGGCAAGGGCAATTCCCCAGCTTGATATAGCACCCGTCCAATAAGTTTCAGGAGTTGTTGAGGTAACAGTAGATTGAGCCGGTGTTGGAATTCTTTGTGGTACACTGCCATCCTCATCAATTACCCAATCAGCATTACCTGCTGTTTCTGCCTTGGTGGCATCAAATAAAAATTTCTTTACTGTTGTACCAATGGGGTTAATCGTAAAATTAATTATACCCGAAGTGCCTCCACCAGGGGCTGTTGTAAATACGGTAACACCGGCTGTTCCTGCAACTCCCACTAATGATGAATTGACAGTTGCTGTTAATTGTGTTCCGCTTAAATAAGTTGTTGTTAATGGCGATCCATTCCATTTAACGGTTGAAGAATTGATAAAATTTGATCCCGTAACTGTTAATGTAAATGTAGATGCACCAGCTGTTACACTTGATGGTGAAATGGAAACTAATGTAGGAACCGGGTTGTTGCCAACAGCTGTTATAGTAAATGGTAATGAGTTTGAAGCGCCGCCACCCGGCGCAGGTGTAATTACTGTTACGGGGGCTATACCTACGGTAGTAACAAGGGTATTACTAACGGTAGCTGTTAACTGTAATGAGCTTATGAAAGTAGTAGTTAGTGGCGTGCCATTCCAGTTAATAGTTGAACTGCCAATAAAATTTGTTCCGTTTACAGTTAACGTAAATGAAGCGGCACCCGCAATTACACTTGCAGGTGAAAGTGAACTTACTGAGGGTACAGGGTTAGTTGCAATTGTACCAATTGTGAATATAACTGCATTGGATGTGCCTCCGCCGGGAGTTCCGTTAAATACAGTAATATTGGCGGTACCGGCGCTGGCAATAAGCGAAGCACTAACAGTAGCGGTTAACTGTGTTGCACTTACATACGTTGTGGTCAGCACCGTGCCATTCCATTTTATATTTGAACTGCTTATAAAATCCGTACCGGTAACAGTTAATATAAAAGTAGGATCACCGGCTATAACGCTTGCCGGGGAAATAGCAGTAATAACCGGAACAGGGTTGGTGGTCCCGCCTGTATTGTCTACTGTAGAAGTTTTAGCGCAGGAGAAAATTGTTGCCAATAATAGCAGGGCTGATAATGATCTTAATAAATTCATATGTATGGCTTAACATTGATGAACGGCAAAGCTAAGTATTATGTATGGTCCTGATCGGGTTTAATATTTAACCAATTGTTAATCGTATGACTGCCCGCTTTGACCAATTGAACTTTTAACGAAAACGATGTAAAAAATTGCTTTGGTCCTTATTATAAATTGCCAAATAAAATACGCTTTCTTAATACGCAGCATTAATATCCTTAAGGGTTTTTGTTTTATGCGCCAGTTTTTTTATAACCCATTTTTGTAAACGGCTATGAACGGGAATTAGTAATGCAGCAACAAAAACCAGCACCAAAAAAGATAAGACCGGAACATTATTTGTTAATTTAGAAAACAATGGACCGGTAAATATTGCAATAAATTCAAAAAACAGCAACAAGCCGATCACGCTCAAAAATCTTATTTAAATACATAATGCTATTTATTAAACATTAACTCCGCAAATGAGTTTAGTTAGTTTATTATCTTTGGTAAGAACGATTAGATTTATGGATACGATTATTTTTAATACTGAAATTAAAAGGGTTGTTAACAATAGATATTCAACAGGAAAAAAATTTACAGGGTAATTTTAATATGAATAAAAAAATAAAAATACTATTAACCGGGGCAGGAGGTACAGTTGGCTATGAGGTATTGAAACAATTATGTGCCCAACCGGATAAATATGCGGTTACCATCTTTGTAAAAAATTCGCGTAAATCGCACCGGCTGTTTAAGACATTTAAAAACAAGGTAGAAATTGTTTATGGCAATATCACAGATGAAACATGCATGAAAACAATTTGTGCGGATAAACAAATTGTTATTCACCTGGCAGCTGTTATTCCGCCACTGGCAGACGAGGATCCGGTGCTTACGGATAAAGTAAATATTATGGGAACACAGTATCTCGTAAAGGGCCTGGAAGAATTTTCACCGCATGCATTTTTATTATATAGTTCATCAGTTTCTGTTTATGGCGATAGGTTGAAAGACCCGTTTATTAAAGTAGGCGATCCCTTAAGTCCAAGTAACAGAGACGGATATGCCAAAACAAAAATTGAAGCAGAAAGCATCATTGAGAAAAGTGGAATTGATTGGAGTATTTTCAGACTTACAGCTATCATGGGGAATCATAAAATGTCAAAATTAATGTTCCATATGCCTTTGGCAACAGGTATGGAAATAGCAACTCCAAAAGATGCTGCCAGGGCATTTGTAAATGCCATTCACAAAAAAGAAATATTGTCTAAAAATATTTACAACCTTGGAGGAGGGGAGAGTATGAGAATAACTTATAATGAATTATTATCCCGTTCATTTTCCATTTTCGGACTTGGCAAACCTGATTTTCCGAAAAACACATTTGCGGAAAAAAATTTTCATTGCGGGTATTTTACTGATGGAGATGAATTGGAACAAATTCTTTGCTTCAGAGAAGATACATTGGAAACATACTTCGGGCAATTAAAAAAAACCGTTTCTCCTCCCAAAAAAATGATCATTTCATTACTTAAAAAACTGATCAAACAAAGACTGATAAAACAATCAGAACCCTTACAGGCGACATTAAAAAATGATACTGCAGAAATTGAACATTTCTTCTAAACCCCTAAACCTTCTAAACCTTCTCAACCTTTCAAGCCACCGCTTTATTCACCAACGCCGCCGCTTCACTCAATAAAATAGCACTTTCAACTTTAAGTCCGCTTTCATCAATTAATTTTTTAGCCACATCTGCATTGGTACCCTGCAAACGAACAATGATGGGGATGTTGATATTACCGATAGATTGGTAGGCATCAATAACACCTTGTGCAACCCTATCGCAACGAACTATACCGCCAAAAATATTGATAAGTATGGCTTTTACTTTAGGGTCTTTTAAAATAATACGAAATCCGGCTTCCACCGTTTGTGCGTTAGCGCTACCACCTACATCCAAAAAGTTGGCAGGCTCACCTCCGCTTAATTTTATCATGTCCATTGTTGCCATGGCAAGGCCGGCACCATTTACCATGCAACCTACATTGCCGTCTAATTTTACAAAGTTTAAATTGTATTGACCTGCTTCAACTTCGGTGGGGTCTTCTTCACTAACATCACGGAGTGATCCTATATCTGCATGGCGCATCAGGGCATTATCATCTACATTCATTTTGCAATCCACTGCAATTATTTTATCATCACTGGTTTTAAAAAGTGGATTTATTTCTAACATGCCACAATCCAAACTAACATAGGCGTTGTATAAATTAGTTACAAACTTTACGCAATTTTTAAATGCAACTCCGCTTAATCCTAAATTAAAAGCTATTTTTCTTGCCTGGAAAGGCTCCAGCAAACCGCCGGGGAACACCCATTCTTTATATATTTTTTCCGGTGTATCATGTGCAACGTCTTCAATGTTCATACCGCCTTCGGTGCTGTACATTATTACGTTTTGCCCTTTTGAACGATCCAGTAAAATTGATAAATAAAATTCTTTTACCGGCGAAGGGCCGTCATAATAAACATCCTGTGCCACCAATACTTTATTCACCAATTTGCCTTCGGTTCCGGTTTGAATAGTAACCAGTGTACCGCCTAAAATATTTTGAGCAATTTGTTTTACTTCTTCTGCATTTTTACCAACTGCCACACCACGTTGTTCAGTACCCGCAATTTTTCCTTTCCCACGTCCGCCTGCATGGATCTGTGCTTTAACTACGGCAAAATTACTGCCGTATTGTGTATGAATTTGTTTGTAGGCTTCTTCGGCTGCACCCGGTGTATTACAGGCAATGCCCTCTTGTACGGGTACATTGTATTTTTTTAATAATTCTTTGGCCTGGTATTCGTGAAGATTCATAATGGAAAAAGTTTTGGCGAAGATAATAAATCTGTTTGTAGTTTGTGGTTTTTTGGTTCCCGGCATTTTATCCTTATTCATCTTTAGTGGCGTCGCACTCTTCAGCAAAATCACTTTACCGGGCTTTTATTGTAGCGTATGGATTAATAAGCAATGGACAATGCCAGCATCCTGCAGATAGGCAATGGACAATGGGTAATGAGTAATGAACAATAAGCAATCCGCAGGACCTTGTGGGTGGGCAATGTGCAATGGTCTATTGTAATTAGTTGGGTGCAAACCTTCAACATTTAACATTCAACATTTAACCTTAATTTTTTACAGCTTTTCTAACACAATCTTATCTTACCTTTGGCGCACAAAAAAACAGACAGTTACTTATGATGACAAAGATCAATGAAGCCGTAACTTTTATTAAAAATATTTATGACCAACAGCCTTCTGTTGGTATAGTTTTGGGTAGTGGGTTAGGCAATTTTACAAAAGAAATTGAAATTGAAAAAGAGATACCATATGGAGATATACCGCATTTTCCCGTGAGTACAGTGGAGGGGCATAGTGGAAAATTAATTTTTGGTGTTGTTAGCGGAAAAAAAGTAGTAGCCATGGCTGGCCGTTTTCATTTTTATGAAGGATATACGGCTGACCAAACTGTTTTTCCGATCAGGGTAATGAAATTTTTAGGTATTGAAACACTTTTACTAAGCAATGCTGCGGGCGGTGTTAATACCTCTTTTAAAGTAGGCGACCTGATGATCATAACTGATCATATCAGCCAGCTTACACCCAATCCGCTGATCGGTAAAAACTACAAAGAGCTTGGTCCAAGGTTTCCGGATATGAGCGAACCATATAATAAACAACTGATCAAAAAAATGAAAGCTATTGCAGCAGAAAAAAATATTGTTGTTAAAGAAGGGGTATACGTGGCTGTTACAGGCCCTACTTTTGAAACCAGGGCAGAATATAAAATGATACATGTACTGGGCGGTGATGTGGTAGGTATGAGTACAGTACAGGAAGCAATTACTGCCATTCATATGGGACTGCCGGTTTTTGCCATGAGTGTTATAACCGATGTTGGTTTAAGAGAAGAAGAAAATGTAATTACTCATGAAGAAGTATTACAGGCAGCAAAAGAAGCCGAACCTAATTTTGCAGCTTTATTTAAAGCACTGATCGCCCAACTTTAAGAAAAAATAATGAAGCAATTTATTGCACTATTGGCAGTCATTTTTTGTGTACAGTTGTCGTATGCCCAGGTTGTTGATGATCCTACGCAAACAGGGATCAATCCTAATTTTCCTGTAACACGTATCATTACCGGCAAAAAGGATACACTTGGTTTTCAACACAGGGACGACAGGAAAGATTCGATCTCCGTCTTTTACAAATACCTTGATTCTGTTCGCAGTAACACATTTGATTCTTCCATTAATGATTTTGATAAATATTTTTCTGTGCCTTCATCATGGCAAAACCTGGGTAATAACGGTGCCGCATCCTACCCATTAATTTATTCGCCAAATAGTAAACTGGGTTGGGATGCAGGATTTCATGCTTATGATCTTTACCGTTATACTTTAAGCACAACTAAATTTTACAAAACCAATAAACCTTTTTCACAATTGAGTTATCAACTGGCTTCGGGTAAGGAGCAGTTAATAAAAGTATTTCATACGCAAAGTCCACGGCCCAATTGGAATTTTGGTTTTGAATACCGTTTAATCAGCACACCCGGATTTTTTGTAACTCAAAATGCCAATCATAATAATTACCGTCTCTTCAGTACTTACCAGGGAAAGAAAAAAAGATATGCTGCTTACCTTGTACTATTGGGGAATGTTTTAAAAAATTCGGAGAACGGTGGAATTACTGCTGATTCATTGTTGTATGAAAAGGATAGAAAGAAAAGGTTTTTTATTCCTGTTAACCTGGGGCATGCCATACAATATCAACCTAATCCTTTTCTTACTAAAATAAATACCGGGAATATTTATAAGGATTTTACTTTCTTTATGAGGCAAACCTATGATATAGGTAAAAAAGATTCTATTGCAATAAATGATTCTACAACCGAATATTTGTTTTATCCAAAACTTCGTATACAGTATAGTTTTACTTACAATACACAGGGGTTTCAATTCCTAGATGAAAGAGTTGACTCTTTAATTTATAAGAAATGGTATGATAGCAGTATGCATAATGATGTTTTTTTTACTGCAAAAGAAAAATGGACATTGATCAGTAATGATATTTCATTATTACAATTTCCGGATACAAAAAACCAGGCGCAATTTTTACAATTGGGAGCAACTTTACAGAATATAAAAGGGAATTTAAAGAATGGCACACAAAATTTTCACAATGTAATATTGCATGCAGAGTATCGTAATAAAACACGTAATAAATTATGGGATATCCTGGCAAAGGGAGAGGTTTACCTGAATGGTTTTAATAGCGGGGATTACAGTGCTTATCTTACTGTTGGCAGGTATTTTAATAAAAAACTGGGGGTTATCCGTTTGTTCTTCACCAATGTAAACCGAAGCCCTTCTTTTATTTATAACAGTTCTTCCTCATTTAATTTCAATAAATATAGTGTTAGCAAAAAAGAAAATATTATTTCGTTTGGAGCCGAAGCAAACAACCCGCTGATCAACCTTTCATTTCAGGATCATATCATCACCAACCTTGCTTATTTTACCGATTATTACCACACTACCCAAAGCAGCAAAGTGATTAACCTGGTCCAGTTGTCGGCTTCAAAAAAAATAAAGCTTACTAAAAGATGGAATTTATATGCCGAACTTGTTGCACAACAAGTTGATGGCGGTGCCCCGGTTAAAGTACCGCTGTTGTATACACGAAATCGGATTGCCTATGAAGGAGTTTTTTATAAAAATCTTAGTTTGAGTATGGGGCTCGAAATGCGGTATTATTCACCTTATAAAGCGTATAACTATTCGCCGGTGATGGGACAGTTTATGCCACAGGATACAGTTAAAATAAAAAATTCACCTGATATCGACGCTTTCTTTCATTTTCGTATTAAATCTTTCACGTCTTTTATCCGTGCTGAAAATCTGAATACTTTAAGTTTCAGGAATGGCATTGGATTCACCAATAATAATTTTGCAGCACCTCATTATCCAACGCAGGGGCTCATCATCAGGGTTGGTTTACAGTGGGGTTTTGTAAATTAAAACTGATTTGTAGCATATTATCCCTTAATTAACAATTCATATTATAATAAAATGGCCTAATTTTGTGTTAGCATTGCTAAATGAAAAAATTACTTACCGGCATATTAACAATGGTGTACATGACCGTCTCTTCGGGGATAGCCATGGAGATACACTATTGTATGGGTAAAAAAGCCGGGGTGGAATTTTATGGTTCCGGAAATGATAAATGTGGGCGTTGTGGTATGACGGAAAAGAAGGCTGGTTGTTGTCATGATGAGCACAAATTTATAAAGATCGAAGACTCTCATAAAAATGTTTACAATGATATTAGTTTTACAGCCGGTGATAAAGCAGTAGTTACTGAATATCCAACTTATAACTGGCAGATATTATCTTCTATTTCAACGTCACGGGTTAACAATAATTCTCCTCCTGATCTTACAGGCCCTTCGGCTACTGTAATGAACTGTGTTTTCAGACTATAGAGATTTAATTGACTTTTTTCAGCAACAGCGATAGCGGTTGTTGAATTATGCTGTATGCATATTTTTAAATCAATTAAATAATATCTAAATTTATTACAATGAAAACATTAAATATTTATGCTGCACTATTGTTCTGCATTTTTGCAGTTAATTTTTCTTTTGCCCAAACAGCTTTGCAAAAGGAAACCATTAAAGTTTGGGGCAATTGCGGGATGTGTAAAACAACTATTGAAAAAGCCGCAAAATCTGCAGGGGCCAGTGTTGCCAGCTGGAACGAAGATTCTAAAGAGTTAAAAGTTTCCTATGCTGTAAATAAAACATCAGGTACAAAAATACAACAGGCCATAGCAAGATCTGGTTATGATACACAGGATTTTACTGCAGATAATAAAGCGTATGATAATTTACATGGCTGTTGCAAATATGATAGAAAGTTGGCTGTAACTGATGCAACAAAAATGAAATGCTGTGACAAGGAGAAATGTGGTACCGGCGTTGATTGTTGTAAGGATATGAGCTGCTGTAAAGACAAAACCTGTTGTACTAATAAATCAGCTACAGCAATGAAATGTTGCAGTACCGAAAAATGCGGTACTGATGCAACTGCCTGTAAGGATATGCAATGTTGCAAAGACAAGACTTGTTGTAAGTCCAGATAAATCTTTGACTATGTTGAAAAAGATAATTTTGCCGGTTGCTGTTTTTTTTACAATTGGCGTATCCGCACAAGAGGTTGGCAAAGTAAGCTTACAGGCCAGTGGCTTAACCTGCAGTATGTGCAGTAATGCGATCAATAAAGCACTTAAATCACTTGATTTTGTAGAAAAAGTGGATGCCAATATAAAGAATTCAAGTTTTGAAATATACTTTAAAGACAGTGCCAATATTGATTTTAATAAACTTAAAATGAAAGTAGAAGATGCCGGTTTTTCAGTAGCCAGTTTTACTGCGGTCATAAATTTTAAGGGAGTAAAAATGCTGGATGATAATTGTGTACTGATAGGTGAAAACGCTTTTCAATTTATTAATACAAAAGAGGGGCTGATCAGTGGAGAAAAAACTGTTAAGTTATGGAACAAAGGTTTTGTCCTGGCCAGGGAATATAAAAAGAACAGCAACCTTCTTATAAAAGCTCCGTGCTATGAAAGAATAGGGCAAAAAGTGATCAGGCTTTATTATGTAACAATTTAAACAACACGGTGGAACCGTTTTATCAGTAATACCGTTCCACCTTTTATTATTTTTTATGAGGATACTCATTGTTTTATTATTTATTTTTTCTTTTCAGTTTGCAGGCGCACAGGAATTATTTGTATTTACAGAGCCAGCCAGTAATATGGCGGCTAAAAGTATTGGTATAAGGGCAGAAAATCTTTTAATGAAAGACCTTTATAAAGGGAAGAATGATTATTCGTATCATTTTATGCCCTCCATTATGTGGGGAATCAAAAAAAAGATCATGCTGCATCTCACCGCTTATGGCAGCAATATGGACGGGCTGTTTACAATAAATGGCGGAGGTATTTATTTGAAGTACCGTTTTTTTAGCCGGGACGAAGTACATAGTCACTTTCGTATGGCCGCATTTGCATCCTATAGTCTCAACAATAGTTTAATTCACGAGTATGCAATAGATATGAATGGCCATAACAGCGGGTATGAAACAGGCATCATAATTACGAAGCTCAATAAAAAACTGGCCATTTCCGCTACGGCTTCTTTTTTACATGCTATGGATAATGTAAATGAAAAATATTTGTTTGGTAATAAATTGCGTAACGCTGCCGGTTATTCTTTTTCAATAGGCAGGCTTATGCTTCCCAAAGAATATACCAGTTATAAACAAACCAATATAAACCTGATGGTTGAGTTGCTGGGGCAGAGTAATCTGTACAATGGTTTTACCTGGCTGGATATTGCCCCGGCTGTACAGTTTATTTTTAACAGCAGGGCAAGGCTGGATATGGGGTACCGGGTTGCATTGGCAACAAAATTGCAACGGTATGCATCACAGGGAGCTATATTGCGGTTAGAATATAATTTCTTTAATGTACTTTGATCTTATGATAAAAAAATTATTAAAATATATTTTATCACTGGTTCAAAAAAAACAATGTTGCAAATGAAATTTATTTATTTAACAGTGTTAGTTGTATTATTAAATTTAAGTGGTAATGCTCAATTGCTTGTTGGGGGCATGGCACCTGAAATTTCTTTACCCAATACAAAGGATAGTATTGTAAACCTTTCATCCTTTAAAGGAAAAGTGGTGTTGATCGATTTTTGGGCAAGCTGGTGTGGCCCTTGCAGGGCAGCCAATCCTACAGTAGTAAGGCTGTATAAAAAATACAGATCAATGGGCTTTGAAGTATTTGGTGTATCGATCGACAGTAAAAAAGCCAACTGGTTAAAGGCGATCAGGCAGGATAAGATCACTTATCTGCAGGTAAATGATAATGCAGGATGGTACTCAAAAATTACTGAGCAATATTTTATTACTGAGATACCCACCAGTTTTTTATTAAACAAGGCAGGAAAGATCATTGCTATTGATGCTGAAGGTTCAGCTTTGGAAAAAAATATTATCAAACTTTTAGCTGAATGATCACTTCCCCGTTTTAATACGTATGGAAGCACCAATAGCAATATACCATACCGGCGACTTTTTTGAAATACCAAACCCAGAGGACAGATCCACTTTCGTATTGTTATTGATAGTATAAGCAAATCCACCATCTATATTATTTTGTGCCTCTTCTCCATTTGTAAATGTTCCAAAAGCTTCAATATAAGCATACCATTTTTCGGTGATGTTAAAGCCTGGCGATAAAGAGTATATCCATCCGGGATTATCATTGAACCCATCCCATACAGCACCCAGGTTATAACCAATGCCTAAAATTTTTGAAAGGCTATTTTGCATACTTAACTTTAAAGTTGGGGCTAATTTATCAGCCTTTAATTTTTTTGATGCCAGCCAGGGCATTGTTATATGTAATAATAAAGTGGTTTTGGGTATCCATTTTCTTTCTTCTGAAATGGAGATCTTTGTTCCGATAGTTACAGGAGCTAATCCATAACTATTTTTGCTTCCGGGATTTGTTTGATCAGAAAAGCTTAACATAGATGTGATCAAGCGTAATTCAATTCTTTTACTTA
>JAYVUE010000183.1:0-4916 GCA_043788195.1 Chitinophagaceae bacterium | reverse complement strand
GGGGTATTGATCTTTTTTATACGGATCTCAAGTGTAACGGGAGGTTTTGGAGGAGCAGGTTACGGATTTGGTATCTTCATTGCTGCAGCTGCAGCGATTGGGGTACTGGCTTCTGCCTACATGTTTCGTAATCCGGGCGATAGTATCAAAGGCGGGTTCGATAGCCTTAAACATGATATTGAAGCAAAAGCTAAATAATTTTCAAATAATTTTTTTAAAAAAGCATGATTTTTTAATCATGCTTTTTTATTTGAATTAATAAGCTGAATTTTACTGATCAATATAATCGGGTATGAGTAGTTTATCAGACATACGTAAGGAATATCAACTGCAAACTTTGCAGGAGAACGAAGTGAATGATGATCCGGTTGAGCAGTTTGCAAAATGGTGGGATGATGCCATAGAAAGCAAAATAGATGAAGTAAATGCGATGACTCTTTCAACGGTAAATGAAGAAGGCAAACCATCGGCAAGAATTGTTTTATTAAAAGGGTTCGATAAGAACGGATTTATTTTTTTTACTAACTATAACAGTCATAAAGGAGATCATTTGAAACATTGTCCTTATGTCAGCCTGGTTTTTTTCTGGAAAGAGCTGGAGCGCCAGGTAAAGATAGAGGGAGAGGTTATAAAGGTGAGTGAAGCAGAAAGTGATATTTATTTTAATTCCCGTCCCCGGGAAAGCAGGATAGGGGCCTGGGCATCACCACAAAGTAAAGTAATTGAAAACAGAAGTATATTGGAAGATAACCTGCTAAAATATCAGCAGCAATTTACTGATGAAAATATTCCACGTCCATCACATTGGGGCGGCTATTTAGTTAAACCAACTTTATTAGAATTCTGGCAAGGCCGCCCAAATAGGCTCCATGATAGGATCTTGTATAGTTTGCAAAATAATGGAGGGTGGACGATAGAACGATTGGCTCCATGAAAGGAAGTGGGAAGTAAATAAAGTACATAAAGGCCTTTAGAATCGAATACCTTGTCAACTCAACTTTATAAACTCTACCTACTTTAGAAACTATTTACTCTTCTTTACCGCTACTTTCTTTTTTACAACAACCACAGCTTTTTTTGCAACTTTTGCAGGCCTTAATTTGCCAAAAGATCCACTGAAAATTTTGCCTCTTTTTGTTTTAATATCTCCGCGTCCCATAATTTGTAATTTTTATTTATTTAAATTTATACAATTCAGTTTTAAAAAAAAGCAAGGCACTTTAGCACCTTGCCTTTTAACCTAACTGCCATACGGCAGATGGGTTTGATGCAACATTACATTTTTTCAGCTAATTCTTTACCTGCTTTAAACTTTGCAACTTTCTTTGCTTTAATTTTGATAACAGCACCAGTTTGAGGATTGCGACCGTTTCGGGCAGCTCTTTTTGATACTGAAAAAGTACCAAATCCTACCAATGTAACCTTACCACCACCTTTTAAAGTTTTTGTTACTGCTTCAACAAAAGAATCTAATGCAGCATTTGCTTGTGTTTTTGTAATACCTGCATCATCTGCAAGTTTTGAAATTAATTCGGCTTTGTTCATGATAATTTTTTTTGATTTTTTTAACTGGGACAAATATAGACGGTTTTTAATTGCAACAAAATTTTTTTAGTAAATTATTTATTGTATATAGAATCGCTGTAAACCGCAAGGAACAAGGGATTTGGCAATTTTTATGCTTTAGCTTAATTGTAATGTAAAGGATGTAATTCTGTAAAACACCCTGCTATAAAGGGTTTCAAGGATAAACCGGCTGAAAATCAATACCAATGCGGATTTGGCGTACTATATAAACACAAATCAGCAGTCAAAAACATTTTTAATTTTTTACACAATTAGTTAACAATCTGCATTACAGAACGGAATGCAATAAAATTATCGCCCCAGCGATCAAAAGATTTTTGCTTCATCTTCGCGGAAAAATTTTCGATGTACAAATTGTACATTGCTTTTGACGGAGCCTGGTATTGAATCGTAAAAGTAGGGCCCTCTGCATCATCTACTTCCAATAAACTTAAAATGACAGCTTGTTCAAAACAACCTGTGGCAATTATTTCTGGTATATGCTCTTTTTTTAACCAGGTCAACCATTCCTCTTTTATTAGTTCATTCACTTTGATCGTAACATTGTAAACAATCATTTGGTTATTTATTTTTTAGTTCTACAAAAACCGGACAATGGTCGCTGTGTTTTACATCTGGGAAAATGTCAGCATTCACCAATTGTTTTTTCAATGTTTCTGTTACAGTTATATAATCAATACGCCAGCCTTTATTATTAAGCCTTACAGTGGGGAATCGTTGGCTCCACCAGCTATAGCGGTGTGGCTCCGGGTGAAATTCCCTGAAGGTATCAACCCAGCCACTGGCTAAAAATTTACTCATCCATTCCCGTTCTAACGGTAAAAAACCACTGCTGTTCTTATTGCCTTTGGGGTCATGTATGTCTATTTCGTTATGAGCAATATTATAATCGCCAACCAAAACAATTTTTGGGTATTTCTTTTTTAATTTATTAAGATAACTATGAAATTCATTCAGCCATACATATTTAAATGCCTGGCGCTCATCACCACTAGTGCCCGAAGGAAAGTAGGCATTAATTAATCTTATATCGCCGAAATCAAGCTGGATCACCCTGCCCTCATCGTCGCTGGCAGTATGGCCATTGCCATAAGTTACATTATCAGGTTTTATTTTTGAAAATACAGCCACTCCGCTGTATCCTTTTTTTTGTGCACTGTACCAGTGATGATGAAAACCCAGTGCTTCAAATTGTTTCAGGTCAACATCATCTTTAGTGGCCTTGGTTTCCTGTAAGCAAATAATATCTGCAGGGTTGGTTTTTAACCAATCAATAAACCCTTTTTTAATAGCAGCCCGTATGCCATTAACGTTATAGGAAATGATACGCATATAAATAAATTATTTGTTTTGTAAAAATAATAATCCCGTGTGAAAAACAGTGATTTTATAAGCTCAATTACACAAATAATATATTTGCAATTTTCCGGTGTTAAGTTTTGCTAAAGAGGTATGGTAAACCGTTTGAAATATTTTTAATCTAAAATCGGCCTAAGCCACCTTGTAACCTCCTCTATACCCATTCCTTTTCGTTTCGCATAATCTTCCAGCTGGTCTTTTTCAATTTTACCCACACCAAAATATTTGCTTTGGGGGTGTGCAAAATACCAGCCACAAACAGATGATGCAGGATACATGGCCAGGCTTTCGGTAAGCATGATACCTGTTGATTTTTCTCCACCTAATAAATCAAACAGTTTATATTTTTCAGTGTGATCAGGACAGGCGGGATAACCCGGTGCAGGACGAATACCTGAATATTCTTCTTTTATTAATTGCTCACTATTTAATTGTTCATCATGCACATAGCCCCAATATTCAGTTCTTGTTTTTTTGTGTAGTAATTCTGCAAATGCTTCTGCCAGGCGGTCGGCGAGCGCTTGCAAAATTATTTTATTATAATCGTCATGTTGCGCCTCAAATTTTTTGATATGTTTTTCAATACCCACAATCGTTACACTAAATGCACCAATATAGTCGGCCCCGTGTCCCCCAAAGGGGGAACTTAGATTGCTACTGTTTTTGATACTGGGGAGATCATTTAATTCAAAATAGATAGTTTCTAATACTTCAGCAGTTTTATTTAATACCTGTTCATTTGTAAATCTGATTACCTTAAATCCTTTTTCATTTAGCCATTGGCTCCTTACTTCATCTGATAATTTATTTTCAGGTAATTGATGGATTAAGCCATCAATTTCTATAACCAATTGCCTGTCTAAGCAAACAAAATCTGTAATAAATGTGCCAATAATATGTTGCCTTCTGAATTTAAACCCCTGTAATTTTTTTGATTTAACTAAATCCCAAAGTATACTTTCTGCTTTTGTTGGTTCATTACGATGTCTGAGTGCATATTCTTTTAATAAGGGATAAGTAACAGGGTCTGCCATTTCATACCCGAAGCTAGCTGTTGCCATCCCTTCCTTTTGGGAAGGGGCTTCAGTAGAATTTTCATTTGAAAGATTGGTTGTTGGGGATGGGCTCGGTTTTATAAAATCAGCCAACGATAAATTTGGTTGGCCCTCAATTTTTTTTATTTGCTGGCGCAGAAATTCGAGTTTTACAATTTCAGTTTCACTTTTCGCCTCTACTGTATCAGGCGCTATTTTATTAGCAGGCCAAAAACCAACCACCCCTTTTGCGCTCAGCCATTTTTCATCGATGATCTGCTGCAATAATTCTTTTGCATCATTATACAGTTTAGTAGCTTCAACACCAATAATATTGTCGCTTAGTATGGCGGGGAATTTGCCATGCATTTCCCAGGCAATAAAGAAGGGCTGCCAATCAATATATTCCGCTATCTCATTAAGATCATAATTTTCAAAAATTTTGGTTCCGGTGAATGAGGGAGCAACCGGTATAAAATTATCCCAATCAATTTTTGTTCCGTTCTTTTGGGCTTCTTCAAATTTTAAATATTGTTTTACCGTTTTTTTATTAGCAAAATCTTCTTTTAACTTTTGATACTCAACATTAATATTTTGTAAAAATCCGGGTTTTTGTTCCTGACTAAGCAAACTACCGGCAACTGTTACACTGCGGCTGGCATCCAAAACATGGATCACTCCATCATCATATTGAGGGGCAATTTTTACAGCGGTATGCATACGACTTGTAGTGGCACCTCCAATCATCAGTGGTTGTTTCATACCCCGGCGTTTCATTTCATGTGCCACATGTACCATTTCATCTAAGGAGGGTGTTATCAAACCACTTAAACCTATGATATCAACGTTTTCTTTTGCTGCAGTATCTAAAATTTTATCAGTGGAAACCATAACACCAAGGTCAATAATATCATAACCATTGCAACCCAATACAAC
>JAYVUE010000182.1:0-2645 GCA_043788195.1 Chitinophagaceae bacterium | reverse complement strand
TGCTAAAAGCTAATGGCTAACAGCAAATAGCTAATCCCTAACTTTGCATAAAAATAAATCGTGATGAAAAATTATTTTCTTTTTTTACTTGTTACCGTTGTATTTGTTTCCTGTGATACACGCCGGAAAGATAAGATCGCAGATGATAATATGAAGCAATATGAAAAATTATTGAAAGACACTACAAGCGTTCAGATCATTGACTCGTCATATAATTTTGGTAAAATAACCGAGGGTGAAAAAGTAGAATATAGTTATCGTTTTATCAATTCCGGAACCAACCCATTGGTTGTTACAAATGCAACAGCCAGTTGTGGTTGCACAGTGCCTCAAAAACCAGAGAAGCCAATTTTACCGGGTGAAACCGGATTTATAAAAATAGTATTTGACAGTAAAGGAAGGGTTGGTACAGCGCATAAAACTATTACTGTTTTATCCAATGCTAATCCGGCCTTCCCCCAATTACTATTAACAGGCGAAGTAATAAAGAAAGAGTAAGAAGAATTAAGAATTAACTAAAAATAAATAAACAAATAATATGCAACTATTAAGTATTTTTTTGATGACACCCGATGCTGGTGGTAAAGGCGGAAGCAGTACAACTTTAATTATGATGGGTTTGATGATCCTTGTATTCTGGATGTTCATGATCCGTCCACAGGCAAAAAAGGCCAAGAAGCAAAAAGAATTCATCAATAACCTGCAAAAAGGTGATAAGATTGTAACCATTGCAGGAATACACGGTACTGTAAATAAAGTGAATGACGATGCTACTTTAATACTGGAAATAAGCCCCGGTAGTTATATTAAAATTGAACGCAGTTCTATCAGTATGGAATGGACGGCCAATATTAATAAGCCCGTTGGGGATGTAAAAAAATAGTTCTTAGTTGATAAGGATGAACCACATTAACTTCATCAACTTTATCAACTTTATCAACTTTTAAACTCATGCTCAAAATTGGTCTCACCGGCGGAATCGGCAGCGGTAAAAGTACCGTAGCTAAAACATTTGAAGTGCTGGGTATTCCAGTGTATTATGCGGATGTTGAAGCAAAAAGATTGATGAATGAAAATGAAGGGCTGAAGCAAAAAATACAGGAACTCTTTGGTACTGCTATTTACACAGATGGTAAATTAAAACGTGTGGTATTGGCAGATATTGTTTTTAATGATCCCGAAAAATTAGAACAGCTTAATGCATTAGTTCATCCCATTACCATTAATGATGCCAATCAATGGCTGCAGCAACAAAAAAGCCCTTATGCCATTAAAGAAGCAGCGCTTATTTTTGAAAGCGGCATCAGTGAGTTCCTCGATTATGTGATTGGTGTGTATGCCCCTGCCCCACTGCGGATACAAAGAGTGATACAACGTGATAATACCAGCAAGGAAGCTGTTATGGCAAGAATGAACAAACAGATGGATGAGGATGAAAAAATGCGTCTATGCAATTTCGTTATTACCAATGATGAACTGCAATTACTGGTACCCCAGGTACTGGCCTTACATGAACATTTACTGACCCTGGCAAACAAACCCGAATGATGGATAAAGTAAATATTGCCGAAAAACTTTCCCTTTTCAATGACTATTGCAACCCCAGGATCATTGGTGAATTGAACGGGCAACAAGTAAAAGCAGTAAAGCTTTTAGGTGAATTTGTTTGGCATAAACACGACAATGAGGACGAATTATTTTTGGTGATAAAAGGCAAATTCAATATGGAGTTAAGGAATATGACAGTTGAATTAAATGAAGGCGAATTTTTTATTGTACCCCGTGGCGTTGAACACAAACCCGTAGCTTCAGAAGAAGTGCATATAATTTTATTTGAACCGGCTACTACACTTAATACAGGGGATGTAGAAAATGAATTGACGAGGACGGTGTTGGATAAGATATAACGAGTAATTAATAATTAGTAATTAACAATTCCTTCTACCCGTTACTGAATGATCAATTTGTAACTTTCCTTCAACCCATCTCCCACCACACTCACCACATAAATACCACTTGCCAATCCTGTTGTTGAAATTGTAATTTCATTTTTACCTTTTTGTAATACTTTATTTTCGGTAAAAACAGTTTGACCACCTGTATTGAAAACATTGATGAGGATAGTATTTTTATCCATTGCGGATTGTAAAGTTAATATCGCATTATTACCCCGTTGTACAGGATTAGGTGCAATAAAACCTTTTGCCATTTTACTTCTGCTGAGGGTTATAATATTACTGTAAGAGATATCCCCACTTTGTTCTTTTAATTTTAACCGGTAATACAATAAATTGCCTTTTACATTTTTATCAACCAATGCATAATCAGACCTGCTGCTGCCTCTTCCTTTTGCCGGCAACTCCGCTGCAAAAATAAAATTTACACCGTCTGCACTTCTTTCAACAATAAAAGATTTAAGATTTATTTCATTAGCGGTTATCCATTGCAGTTGTACATCATCTTCATTGGTAAATTGACCGTTAAATGCGATCAGTGTAAGAGGCAATGGTGCTGCGTTCATACCATTTGCACCCTGCGTATACCCTGGCGGATAACGCCATGGGCCATATACCTGGCCGGTAATGGCGGTTACTTTACTATACTCTACCCTTGTTCTTATTTTAGTTTGACGGCCAAGTTTTTGT
>JAYVUE010000181.1:0-11354 GCA_043788195.1 Chitinophagaceae bacterium | reverse complement strand
GAAGTTTAATTTGTTATAGCTCTTTTTTCTCCTTCACTCTTTGTTCTCTTAGAAAAAAAATCCCATGGGTCAGACAGGGACGGTCAGACATAGTTACCTCATCAATACCTGGATCGTATCCCTTGTTTTTTGTTCCAGTAAAATAGTTTTACCCCTGGTTAGTTTTTCAATTGTTGCTTCATTATAATGGCGGATCGTAAGTAGGGTAAGATTTTTTTCCAGTTGAACATTAAAAATTTCAGAAGCTGTCAATGCCAGCTTTTCTATCTTTTCCGGCTTGTCATCCAAACAACAAACCAGGCTTATAGCACCATTCTGTGATAAGTTGGGCCTGATCTTTAAATTGGCAAACATCTCATGTAAAAGGCTGATGGGTTTTTCTTCTACAAATGAAAAATCCTTTGAACTTAACTGCATCAACACCTGGTTTTCTTTTAATACAATTATTGGGGGCAGGTTTTGCACAGATCTGTTACTGACTAAACTGCCGGAACCCTCAGGCTTTAAAAAACTTTTTACATAAAGCGGAATGTTTTTATTCTGCAATGGTTTAATGGTTTTGGGATGTATCACCTGGGCCCCATAATAGGCCATTTCAATCACTTCATTATAACTCAGCGTTTCAATATTTTGTGCATCTGTAAATTGTTTGGGGTCAGCATTCATAACTGCATCTACATCTTTCCAGATGGTTTGGCTTTCTGCATCAAGCATATTTGCAAAAATAGCAGCACTGTAATCGCTACCCTCCCTTCCTAAAGTTGTACTTTCATTTTCGTCAGTGGCCCCAATAAAACCCTGCGTTAACACCAGGTCATATTCTTCAAAAAAGGGTTTAATAGTTTCATTAATTTTTTGTTGAGTAAAATCAAGGTCAATGGCAGCCTCCCTGAAATTATCATCGGTTCGTATTATATCCCTTACATCCACCCATTTGTTTTTAATGCCTGCTTCATTTAGATAATGGCTAACCAATGAAGTGCTTAATAATTCACCGCTACAAACTACCTGGTCGTAATAGTAATCATAGTCTCTTACTGGTTTATCATGCAGCAACCATTCAACTTCAGTAAAAAAATCTTTTAATTGATCTTCTGCAGCCTTCCAGTTTATTGATACCAGGTATTTAAGTGTTTTCAGATGAGATTCTTTAACCTGCTCAAATAACTGAAGGGCATCTTTGGTGCGACCTTCAAAAAAAGCATCCACTACTTTTTCCAGGGCATTAGTGGTTTTGCCCATGGCCGATATAATGACAAGGATCTTTTCGTTTTTACAGGATTGGAGTATTCTTCCTGTATTTTGAATTCTTTCCACTGTATTGATACTTGCGCCGCCAAACTTAAAAACCTTCATTCGTTAATTGGGTTGATTGACTTAATTAGTTAATTTCGTATTTCGAAATTGGTTGCAAAAATCGGGTTTCTTAAGCAATAAAACTAACGGGTCAGGTAATGAAGTTCACTTGTTGAAATAATTAATATAATATGAACATTAACCGCAAAATACAAACACTTGATGAATTCACCATTCAGCAAATGAGGGATTTGCCAAGGGCAACCGGCGAACTGGCGGGGCTTTTAAGGGATATTGGCCTTGCAGCAAAGAGGGTAAATGTAGAAGTAAATAAAGCCGGCCTCGTAGATATTTTAGGTGATGCCGGCAGTATTAATGTACAGGGCGAAGAAGTGAAAAAATTGGATATTTATGCCAATAACCAATTTATGGGAGTGCTGCAACATGGCATCAGTTGTGCAGGTATTGGCAGCGAAGAACTGGATGATATAGTTGTATTTGATGATGTGGTTAGTAATAACAGTAAGTACGTTTGTTTATTTGATCCGCTGGATGGCAGCAGTAATATAGATGTGAATGTATCAATCGGTACCATTTTTAGTGTATTCAGAAGGGTAAGCGAATTAGGCAAACCGGCTACTGAAGCAGATTTTTTACAACAGGGAAATAAACAGGTGGCAGCAGGTTATATTATTTACGGTTCATCCACCATGTTTGTATATGCCACAAAACGGGGCGTTAACGGGTTTACGCTGGATCCCTCGATAGGCGAATATTCATTAAGTCATCCTGATATCAAATGTCCGCCAACAGGGAAAATGTACTCTGTTAATCATGGCAATTTTTTCCAGTATGATGAGGGCGTAAAAAAATATATAACTGCCTGCCAGAAAAAAGATAAGACTAACGGAGGCCCATACACTCAAAGGTATATCGGGAGCATGGTGGCCGATGTTCACAGGAACCTGATCAAGGGAGGTATTTTTATGTACCCCGGTACAACGGATAAACCCAAAGGGAAGCTGCGGTTATTGTATGAAAGCAATCCATTTGCTTTCATTTTGGAAATTGCGGGAGGTACGGCTACCAATGGTAAAATAAGGATTCTGGATATACAACCTACAGAATTACATCAGCGCACCCCGTTATTTATCGGCAGTAAATTGATGATGGAAGAACTGGAAGGATTTTTGAAAGAAGGATAAGTACATTTCACGCAAAGGGGCAATGGAGCGCAAAGTTTCTTATCATCTTTGCGTGAAATAAAATCGATTAGTTATTTGGTTTAAAAAAATACAATGCCAAACAAAATTATCTCTGTAAAAAATTTAGTGAAGAATTACGGTTCTTTTGAAGCGGTTAAAAACATTTCTTTTGATGTTTATGAAGGAGAGATATTTGGATTGCTGGGCCCTAATGGCGCGGGTAAATCCACTACATTGGAGATCATTGAAACCCTGCGTGAAAAAACAAGTGGCGAAATATTTGTTGATGGAATGAATCTTGATAAGGAACCTGATAGCATTAAAAAAATAATCGGGGTACAATTACAGACTTCAGGATTTTACCCGGGTTTAAATCTTATGGAACTAATACATTTATTTGGAGGCCTTTATAATCAGCCCGTAAAACCCATGGAATTATTAAAGCTGGTTAACCTGGCAGATAAGGCAAAAAATAAATTTAAAGAAATGAGTGGTGGGCAAAAGCAAAGATTCTCTATAGCCACAACATTGATAAATAAACCCAAGATCATTTTTTTAGATGAACCTACAACCGGACTTGATCCACATGCCAGAAGAAATTTATGGGACCTTGTCAAGGATATCAGGAGCCAGGGTACAACTGTAATTATTACTACGCATTATATGGATGAAGCAGAACAATTATGCGATCGTATTGCCATAATGGATGAAGGGAAAATTATATCACTTGATTCTCCCGACAAGATGATCGATGACCTTGTAAATACCGGCTTTGAAAGGCCAAAACAGGTTAAAGCAGCCAGTCTTGAAGATGTTTTTATACATTTAACAGGTAAGCAGATGCGGGATGAATAAAGTTATGTTTATTTGCATTTCATTTTTCACAAAAAAATATACATTAATGAAAAAAGTAGTACTCTTTACGTTGGTATTTACAATTACATTGGCTGTAAAAGCTCAAAAAACGGTAAAAACACAGGCGAAAATAAAGACTGAAACAATAGTTATGAAAAATTTGCTTGATAGTTTTAGCTATGCTGCAGGTGTTAATGTGGCTTCTAATATGAAACAACAAGGGATCACTGCAGTTAATTCGGCCCTTATGTATAAAGCGATCGATGATATTTTTAAAAGTAAACCATTGGCGATTACTGCAGCTGCAAATAATGAATGCCTGCAAAAACAATTGGGCATTTTTGGTAAAGCCAAAGCGGATGCTGAAATTGCTATCGGCAGGGCATTTTTAGAACAAAATAAAAAAAATAAAGACGTTGTTGTATTACCCAATGGCATACAATATATCGTTATCAGCCAAAAAGATACTATACTCATCAAACCAAAATTAACTGATACAGTTGTTGTAAACTATATCGGTACATTTATAGACGGAAAGGAATTTGATAATTCTTATAAAAGCGGGCACGCTGCTATTTATCCTATAACAGGGTTTATCAAAGGCTGGACAGAGATACTGCAACTGATGCCTATTGGCGCCAAATGGAAGGTCTATATTCCTTCAGACCTCGCTTATGGCCCGGCCGGTTATGCTAATGGTAACATACCCCCCAATGCTACACTGATTTTTGAAATGTCGATGGAAGGTATTAGACTAGGAATTGTTAAATAATCTTCATGTAATTATATTATGTACAATCTTCGTTATCCCATAGGTAAATATATTGTTCAGCCATTTACTGAGACCCTTTTACAGGAATGGCTGAACGAAATAAAATTTTTGCCACAACACCTGGAGAATGCTATTCTGAATTTAGATGATATGCAATTGCAAACCCCATATCGTGAGGGTGGATGGACGATAAAACAAGTTGTTCATCATATAGCTGACAGCCACATGAATGCATATATCCGGTTTAAATTAGGACTCACTGAAGATAATCCGGTTATTAAAACTTATAATGAAGTAGCCTGGGCAGAAATGATAGATACAAAAAAAATACCTATCAATATTTCACTTACGCTGTTACATGCTTTACATATTCGCTGGTTTGAGATCATAAAAAATATGAGTAGTGCAGACCTGGAAAGAACAGTAGTTTATCCGGAGCAAAATAAAAAAATGACCATTTGGGATCTATTGGGAATGTATGCATGGCATGGTAAACATCATGTAGCGCATATAACGGGTTTGAGGGAGAGAAAGAATTGGGGGTAGAAAGTGGAGGTTTAGATGGTTTAGGAGGTTTAGATGGTTTAGATGGTTTAGGAGGTTTAGAAGGTTTAGGAGGTTTAGAAGGTTTAGTCAAACCGATTTATTTACTTTAGTAATTTAATCAACCAATCAACTAACCATTTCAGTGTTAAAATAAATCAGTCTTCACTTCGCCAACAACAAATACACTGCCACATACCATAATAATAGCTGATGGTTTTGCATTTTGAAGAGCTTTTTTTATTGCATCATTAACGTCATCATAACTTTCTCCTTTTAATCCAAAAGCCGCAGCTTTATCTTTCAGGTCATTATGCTGCATCGCTCTTGGAATATGTGCATTGGTAAAAAAATAATTAGCTTTCCTGGGTAATAGTGATAAAACCTTATTGATGTCTTTATCATTTACCATTCCCATAACAAAAAATAAATTCTCCATTTCGTTTCCGGTAACAGATAATTGTTCCAGTACCTGTTTGATACCATCTTCGTTATGCGCAACATCAAGAATGATGGCGGGTTTATTATTGATCACATCCCACCTGCCGTGCAACCCTGTTATTTTTTTTGCATTGGCAAGGGCAAATTTCTCAGCTTCATTCTTAATTACAAAACCATGGTGCGTAAGTATTCCTTCTGCACATAAAACAGTGCAAAGGTTTTTTGTTTGATATAAACCATTCAGATCAAGTACAAATGATTCAGTGATATTATGCTCAAAATTTTTCACATCGCAGGAAAGTGACAAGTTGTTGTAGACTGTATTTGAAACCTCATATTCATCACTTGCAAAATAAATGGGTGCATTTACTTCCCTGGCTTTATTGATAAAGATGGATTTTGTCTGGGGCAGATATTCACCTATAACAACCGGTATACCAGGTTTAATAATGCCAGCTTTTTCTGCGGCAATTTCTTCAAGCGTATTACCCAATATATTCATATGGTCGTAACCGATATTAGTTATTACAGAAAGAACAGGGGTAATAATATTTGTACTATCTAATCGGCCACCTATACCCGTTTCAATGATGGCAATATCTACCTGTTGTTCTGAAAAATGATCAAAAGCCATTGCCACTGTCAATTCAAAAAATGAAGGCTCAATTTTTTTTGTGATCTTTTTTGTTTTTTCTACGAAATCAACCACAAAATTTTGGGGTACCATTTCGCCGTTGATCCTTATACGTTCTCTGAAATCTTTTAAATGAGGCGAAGTATATAAACCTGTTTTATAACCAGCTTGTTGTAACATGGCACCCAACATATGACTGGTACTGCCTTTGCCGTTGGTACCTGCAATATGAATGCTTTTAAATTTATTTTGAGGATCATCAATTGCCTTGCATAAAGCAATTGTATTATGAAGGCCTTCTTTATAAGCTGCTGCACCTATGCGGCTGAATAAAGGCAACTGTTTGTAAAGATGGTCAATAGTTTGACTGTAGTTCATCAGAACAAATATACAGTATAGAAAATATGAAACAACAGCAGGTAAATGAAAAATTAACGCTTATTTATTTCAATAAAACTACTGCACTTTAAAATTAAAGGGTACAGTTACAATAGATTCATGGTCTGATCTGTTGAAAATAATATTAGGCAGGTAATTCCTGATCGCATTCGCATATCTTGCTTCACTGCTGGTAGAGCCCTTGTCTAAAGTTACAAATACACCCCTGCCTTCCGGAGAAACTTTAATTATTGCATTAATGGTGGCTTTTGGCAGATCGCCCATGAATATATAATTGTTCACAATTGTTCTGTCGCCCTTTGATACCCTTAATGTGCCACCTGTTTTTCCACCAGGATTATTTCCATAACTGTCTGGCTTACCATTAGGGTTACCCGCATCACCCTTGCCATTGGGGTTATTGCCCTGGTACTTATACCCGTTATCTTCAGTAGCACCATTACCTGTTCCATTAGTTGGGCCGCTGTAACCAGCTATTTTTGGCTTCTGTGGCTTAGGTACCGGCACTACAACCGGGGCCGGTGCTATTACCTTTGTTGTAATTTTTTCTGTTTTTGTTACAGGAGCTGCGTCCTTATCATTTGTATCATCAGTATTGATATCCTTTACCGGTTCAACTTTAGCTATGGTTATTTGTTTTTGTTCAGGTATTTGTTCAGCAGGTGCTTTTTCTCCTTTGATCAGAGGCTGTATGGTACCGGTACCTTCTTCATAATTGCCAAGGTTGATCTCTATAATATCCTGCATTGCCGGTTCCTGAACTTCAGGCAATTGCCATGAAACAAGCACAGCCATTAATAACATTAAACCACAAATCAAAGTGGTAAAGGCAAGTGCCTTTTTATTCTTTTCAGATTCAAATTTTGACGTCAGGCTGGAATTATAATACATCTTAAAGTTTTTATTATCATAACTAACGATGCAAAACCGTGCCGCATTTTATGCTTATTGTTAAGGTTTTAACAAAATACCGGATAATGTATCTGAAAATCGCAAAAAAGTAGTTGGCATTAGCATTTATTGTTTGTATTTTTCTAATAATTGATTGGCAATAATTAACTGCATTGGATTTATCAACCCGCCAGGCATTCACCATTTCATTTTTATTATTACTTCAGTTACAGGAAATTATTTTTTTGTTTTTTATATCATTCTTGATAGGTGACAAAATTTTCTGGTTGTTGATATGTTATTGTTTAATTTTTTTCGGGGGTAGCAATTTTTTTTAGTATAAAAAAAAGACAGGATCAGGGTTTTCTTTTTGATGATGTTATTAACCTCAGCATTGGTATAATACTAAGTGCCGGACCAATAGCAAGTAATATAAAAGTATTAGAACTACTGAAAAAACCAGATGAATAGAATACGCGGTCAATAACTATCAGGCTGATAGTAGAAATAGAGAACCCAATAGAATTATAAATTGTCAATGCTGTTCCTCGCAAATGTTCCGGCGCAAATTGAGTAACTAATGTTGAGAATTGAGGTGAATCCGGAATGACAGCCAGTCCCCATGCAAATAGCATTGATATAAAAGCCCATAAAGGGAGTGAAAAAATTAATGGGGAAAGAATACAGCAAAATCCCGAAATAACAAGTGAAGTGGTGGCAACTTTTGCGCTGCCAAATCGTTGTGATAAATAACCACCAGCAATACAGCTGATACTGCCACAACCAATGATCATGAAACTCAGCAATGAAACATTCAATTCAGCCGAATTATTTTTTGCATACAATGCGATCATTACTGGCACAAAAGCCCAGTAGGTGTAAAGCTCCCACATATGACCAAAATATCCCAGGGAAGCCTGCCGCATTTCTTTAGACCTAAATATTTCTGTAAAAGCATTCCATTGAAAACTACCTGATCTTTTTCTATAGGGTCCGTTGCCAACAAAAAATAACATCAACAATCCGCCAACAGTTGCAAAAGCCGAAGTGAAATATAAGACTGATCTCCAGGGCAATTTTAAATCCCTGTTCTTTAATAAATGCGGAAAAGCCGTACCCAATACCAATGCGCCTAATAAAAATCCAAGTGCTTTGCCCAGGCCTTTCTCATACCAGTCGCCTGCTATCTTCATCCCCACTGGGTAAATCCCTGCTATAAAAAAACCAGTGAGAAACCGAAGTATAAAAAGTGAAGATGCATCTTTTGCAAACCATACTAATGCCAGATTGCATAATGCACCAAGCATAGAGCTGAAAAAAAATAATTTTACCGGGGAATAACGGTCAGCTAATGAAAAAAATCCAAAAACCAAAGTGCCGGCAACAAAGCCAAGCATTACTGCCGAAGTAACAAGACTGAGAGCATACTGGTTCAGGTTCAGGGCTACTTCCAGTTCAGGTAAAACAGCATTGCCAACAAACCAAAGCGATGTGCCGGCAAACTGCGATAAAACGATTAGGCCTAATATTTTTTTCTTCTTTTGGTGCACTGTATGTAAGGCTGTTTATGGTTTGTCGTTTATTGTTTGTGGTTTGTTTGATTCGAACAGTTTTATACCTGGTAACACTATTCAATTTAAAGAGTGCTAACTAAAAACTACAAACCATTTACCCTAACTTTTTATAGATCCAATATGGCATCCATTTTATTATTTTTGCTATCAGCCACCACCGCCGGGTAATATAAACCCTGCGTTTTTTATTATTGATCGCTTTAAATATTTGTTGTGATGCTTTTTCAACAGAGGCTACCCAAAACTGGCCGCTACCCTTTGCCATTTTTGTTTTTACGAAGCCGGGTTGTATATCTGTGATGAATACTCTTAGTTTCATCCTTGCAGCTTTCATATGAAGGCCTTCGAGGTAATTGCTCATAAACGCTTTGCTGGCGCTGTATGCCGGTGCCCAGCTATTGCCACGGATACCGCCAATGGATGAAGTGCCTGCTATTTGTCCATGACCTTGTTTTGCAAAATAGTTGAATGCAAAATTTACTATTTCAACAAAACCATTCACATTAGTAAGTGTGGTTTGCCGGTCAATTTCCCAATCCAGGTTTTTACTGGTATCACCATAACCGCTATTATAAATAAGAAGATCCATACCTCCCAGTTGTTGTAATAAGTTTTTTAAATGGTCAATATTTTCATTGCCTGTTACATCAAAACACTCAGTCAAAATATTATCGGGGTATTGCTGTTGAAGAGTGTCCAACAGATCCTTTCTTCTTCCGGCTGTACCAACAAGCCAATTTGAAGATGCATATAATTTTGCCAATTCACTTCCAATGCCAGAAGTAGCACCAATAATAATTACTTTTTTCATAGCGGACTATTTCTTTCTCCAAAAATGAGACTTCCGATCCTCACCAATGAACTTCCCTCTTCTATTGCAATTTTATAATCACTGCTCATGCCCATGCTAAGAGTTGATAGTTGAAAGTTGATAGTTGATAGTTGAGAATTTAAATTGTAGAGACCTTTTAAATACCTGAATTCGCCTCTTACAAGATCCATATTATTTGAAAAGGAAGCCATTCCCATTAATCCTTTTACAATAACATTTTTTAACTGATCTTCGTCTTTGATCATTTGTGTTAATTCGTGCAATTCGTGGCTATTCAATCCAAACTTCGTTTCTTCTTTGGCGATATGAATTTGCAAAAGACAATTAATGGTGTGGTTATTTTTTTGGGCCTGTTTATTGATCTCTTTAAGCAGGCTAAAACTGTCTACACCATGTATCAGGAAAACAAAAGGCGCAATGTATTTTACTTTATTGCTTTGTAAATGTCCTATAAAATGCCAGCGGATATCTTTAGGTAAAAGTTCATATTTTTCTGCCAGTTCCTGTACATAATTTTCTCCAAAATCCCTTTGTCCCAGGTCATATAATGCTTGAATATCTGCTATGGGTTTGGTTTTGGAAACAGCTACCAGTGAGGCTTTGCCATCCAGTTCTGCCAGGATCTCATTGTATTTATTAATGTTGATACTCATGGCCTCACCCTCCCGAACTTCGTTACTAACCTTCGTTTTACTCGGCTACCTCTCCAAAAGAGAGGGAGCGGTGCATTAAACATATCCAAACATTTAATCTTCCACATCATCTTTATCTATCTTTCAACATTATATCAGCTCTCTTATTTATTTTTTGCAAAACATAATCTTCGTTTCAATCTTCTTCATTTCCTCTTCCTTCGGGGTTCACAGTCATGGGAACAAACGAAGTTCATAGAGTGGGGCTTTGGGCTGTTATTTCAAAATACTTCTGCCAATTACTATTCGTTGTACTTCACTGGTTCCCTCATAGATCTGTGTAATTTTTGCATCTCTCATCATCCTTTCTACATGATATTCTTTTACAAAACCATATCCACCGTGTATCTGTACTGCTTCAGTGGCTGTCCACATGGCGGTTTCACTGGAAAATACCTTGGCCATACTGCTGCTAACAGTATAATCGATACTGTTATCTTTTTCCCAGGCTGCTTTAAGGCATAAGAGCCGGGCTGCTTCAATGCGTGTAGCCATATCCGCCAGTTTAAACTGAATGATCTGGTGATTCATGATAGCTGTACCAAATGCCTTTCGTTCTTTGCTATAGGCAAGTGACCTTTCATAAGCACCACTTGCAATTCCCAATGCCTGTGAGGCAATTCCTATCCTACCCCCTGCCAACGTTTTCATGGCAAATTTAAATCCAAAACCATCTGCGCCAATACGATTCTCTTTAGGTACAATTACGTCGTTAAATAAAATGGAATGAGTGTCGCTGCCCCTGATGCCGAGCTTATTTTCTTTTGCACCTACTATAACTCCCGGCCAGTTTTTTTCTACAATAAAAGCATTGATGCCCTTGCTTCCTTTACTCACATCTGTTTGAGCGATCACAAGGTAAGTACTGGCGCTGTTTCCGTTTGTTATCCAGTTTTTGGTTCCGTTAAGCAAATAATGATCGCCTTTATCTTCGGCAGTAGTTCTTTGTGATGTAGCATCGCTGCCGGCTTCTGGCTCACTCAGTAAAAAAGCACCGATATGCAGGTCGCCGTCTTTTTTCCCTTGCGCCAGGGGAATCAAATATTTTTGTTTCTGTTCTTCTGAGCCATATTCCTGCAAGCCATAGCAAACCAGGCTGTTGTTTACACTAACGCAAACGCTTACACTTGCATCAACCTTACTAATCTCTTCCATGGCCAGTACATAGCTGATCGTATCCATACCACTGCCTCCATATTCAGGTTTTACCATGATTCCCA
>JAYVUE010000180.1:0-5920 GCA_043788195.1 Chitinophagaceae bacterium | reverse complement strand
TAAATTGCTGCAATGTACAATTGTATATAAAAAGCCCTTACGGTTAACCGTAAGGGCTTTTTATATACAATTGTACATTGCAGCAATTTATTATAACATGGCTCTTATCTCTGCTATCAACTCGCCTTTTGTAATTGGAATTCCCATGATCTTATTATATCCTTTGGCATCTACGAAATAAATGTCACGGATAATTTTTATCAATTGCCCGTTATTTATTTCAGGCACTAATACTTTGTCAAAGTTTTTTAATAATTCACCAAGGTTTTTTGGAAAAGGCCTTACATAACGCAAATGTGCATGCGCTACTTCATAACCTTCTTTTTGTAAATCGGCACAGGCGCTTTTTATAGCACCATACGTACTACCCCACCCCAATACCAATACTTTACCTGTAGACGGACCACTATCTAGTTTTTGATCAGGAATATAATTAGCGATCATATCAATTTTAGCCTGCCTTATTTTTACCATATGCTGATGGTTTTCCGGTTCGTAGTTTATATTACCGGTAATATCCTGCTTCTCTAATCCGCCAACCCTGTGTTCTAACCCGGGGGTGCCAGGTATCGCCCAGGGACGAACTAATTTTTCATCACGTTTATACGGTTGAAATTTACCATTGCTATCAAGATCAGCTGCATGGTTTTGAGAAGCAAACGTTGTTTTAATTTCGGGTAAGTCTGCTGATACCGGATATTTCCACGGCTCTGCGCCATTGGCAATATATCCATCACTTAAAAATAACACGGGTGTCATGTGCTGAACAGCTATTCGCACGGCTTCATATACTGCACTGAAACAATCGCTGGGGGTTGATGCAGAAATGATCGGCATTGGGCATTCTCCATTTCTGCCATAATAGGCCTGCATCAGGTCGCTCTGTTCCGTCTTGGTAGGTAGCCCGGTTGATGGGCCACCACGTTGTATATTAATTATCAATAAAGGTATCTCCAGCATAACTGCCAAACCCATGGCTTCTCCTTTTAAGGCAATACCAGGACCGCTACTGGTAGTAACCCCAAGGCTGCCTCCATAACTGGCACCAATAGCCGAAGTAATGGCGGCTATTTCATCTTCTGCCTGGAAAGTTTTAATACCAAATGTTTTGTATTTACTTAGTTCATGCAAAATATCACTGGCAGGTGTAATGGGATAGCTGCCCAGGAATAATGGCAGTCCACTTTTTTGTGAAGCGGCTATCAAACCATAAGAAACTGCCTGGTTACCCATAATAGAACGGTAAGTTCCGGGGTCCATTTTTGCTTTTTCAACTGTATATCTTGTTGTAAAGGTTTCAGTGGTATCACCGTAATTATATCCTGCCTGCAATGCTTTTACATTACTTTCGAAGATCTCGGGTTTTTTTCCGAATTTTTCTTTAATAAAGGAAATCGTATTTTCCATTTCCCTGTTATACATCCAATACAAAAAACCCAAAACAAACATATTCTTTGCCCGGTCTTTTTCTTTTATCCCCATTGTTATTTCTTTCAAAGCCTCTCGGGTCATTTTAGTGACATCCATTTTTATCAACTCGTAATTTCCAAGGCTATCGTCTTCCAATGGATTTACCCCTTCAGGATAATTGGCCAGTCGGAGGTTTTTTGCATCAAATCCATCTGTATTGGCAATGATCTTACCCCCCGGTTTCAGGCCTTGTAAATTTGTTTTTAATGCTGCAGCATTCATGGCAACTAAAACATCACAGGCATCGCCAGGTGTAAATATTCTGTCGGATGAAAAACGAAGCTGGTAGCCACTCACACCCGGAAGGGTTCCTATCGGGGCCCTGATCTCGGCCGGAAAATCAGGAAAAGTGGCAAGGTCAATTCCCAACATTGCAGTGTTATTTGTAAACTGGTTGCCCGTTAATTGCATACCATCTCCACTATCGCCTGCAAATTTGATAACCACATCACTGAGTACTTCTTCTTTACTATTCATTGTATTTAATTATGTAGCGAAGTTAAGATTTTACTGTTTTGAAAAAACATGAGTTTCGACAGAATTTTAGGGTTCTGAATCCACAATCTGAAATTATTAATTTAGGTTTGTTTAAATTTATTACATGTACAACCTCTATGATTTTTTAGACCCAGTTGCTATTGATGAATTAAACGAAGATAATGGTTATAATGATGGCCAACTGGCCATGCATATTGACATATATAAAGATCAATTACCCGACATAACCTCAACTGATATTGTTTTATTGGGCGTTACTGAAAACAGGGGTAGCGGTCTGTCAGAAAATATAACCGATGCCCCGGATAATATACGCCGTCAATTATACCGTTTGTATTACTGGCATAAAGAAATAAGTATTGCTGATATCGGCAATATCAAAACGGGTGCAACATTAGCTGATAGTTATGCAGCTATTAAAACGGTTTTAGCCGAACTGTTACGAATGAACAAAACTGTAGTGTTGATGGGAGGGTCTCATGATATCACTCTGGCACAATACTATGCTTATAAAGAATTGAAAGAGGTTGTTGAAGCCACCTGTATTGATGCAACCATTGACCTGAAAGGTGAAAGCAAGGTACGAAGCGAAAATTTTTTAATGGAGATGCTGACCAGTGAACCCAACCTGGTAAAGCATTATAACCATATTGGTTTTCAAAGTTATTTCGTTCATCCGCGTATGCTTGAAACAATGGACAAACTTCGATTTGATTGTTTTCGAGTTGGTATTGCAAAAGAAAATATGGAAGAAATGGAACCGGTTTTACGCAATACTCATTTATTAAGTTTTGATATCAATGCGATTAAACACAGTGATGCGCCCGCAAGTTCACAAAGTACAAATGGTTTCAGTGGCGAAGAAGCTTGTGTGCTTACCCGTTTTGCAGGTATGAGTAATAAGCTAAACAGTTTTGGTATCTATGGCTACCTGCCCCAACAGGATATTAATGAACTTACTGCCAAACAAATTGCACAAATGCTCTGGTATTTTATTGATGGTAAAAGCAGGAGTAAACAAGAAGCAGATATTGAGGAAAGGAACAGTTTTAATGAATACCATTCTACATTTACAGAAGTAGAAACCGTTTTTTTACAAAGCAAAAAAACAGGCCGCTGGTGGATGCAATTGCCCAATAAAAAATTTATCGCCTGTGGTTATAAAGATTATATCACTGCCAGCCAGAATGAGATACCCGAACGGTGGCTGAGGGCACAAGAGAGGGCAATTTAATTAATAATTAAAATGAATAATTAAGAATTTCTTCATCAAGTTAAAGGCATTGAAAATCAAAAATTTTTTCAAATCAAAGGAATTATTAATTATCAATTATTCATTATTAATTGTTCTCGCTTCCTGCTCTTTATCAAAACAAATTTCCAAACAAGCCGAAACTATTTTAATAAAAGACACCGCCATAAGTACGGGTCATATCGGTATCAGTATTTATGAACCGGCTACGGGTAAGTATTGGTACAATTATAATGCAACAAAATATTTTGTACCGGCCAGTAATACCAAACTCTTTACTCTTTATGCAGGAATGAAATACCTGGGAGATAGCCTGGTGGGCATCAGGTACCAGGTAAAGGGTGATACTACTATGATCTATCCAACCGGTGATCCAACTTTTTTACATAGTGATTATAAAAATAACCCGGTATTTAATTTTTTACAGAACAGAAAAAAAATCTCTATATCTGAAACAATACCATATAAAGATTATTTAGGTACAGGCTGGGCCTGGGATGATTATAAAGAAGCGTATATGGCACAGCGTAGTTCAATGCCATTATACGGAGATGTAGTAAAATTTAAATGGACCAATGCTGACAGCTTAACCATTTACCCAAACTATTTTAAAGCTTATAGCAGCATTTTGGAAAAACTGAATGATGGATTTGAAATGATCAAGGGTTTTGAAGATAACCGTTTTGCTTTTATTCAAGGGGTTGATAGAAATAAAGAAGTTCCATTCAGACCCGATATTGCAACAATACAACAACTATTAAGTGATACACTTAAAATTAATATAGAAACGTATCAAAATGAATTAATAAAAAACACAGATCAACACATTATAATTCACTCCCAACCCACCGACTCTCTCTTTAAACCAATGATGCACGGTAGTGATAATTTTTTTGCCGAGCAAACATTGCTAATGGTAAGTAATGAACACCTGGGTTATATGAGTATTGATGCCATTATTGACACCCTACTGAAATCTGACCTGAAAGACATCCCTCAACGGCCCAAATGGGTGGATGGGAGCGGCCTGAGCAGGTACAATTTATTTACTCCTCAGTCGTTTGTGTATATACTTGACAAGCTAAAAAATGAGTTTGGTTGGGACTGTTTGAAAAATATCCTCCCCACAGGAGGAAAAGGAACCCTAAAATCCTATTATTTAAAAGACAGTGGTTTTATTTATGCCAAAACAGGCACTTTAAGTAACCATTGTGCTTTAAGCGGTTTTTTAATAACAAATAAGGGGAAATTGCTTATTTTTTCTATCTTAGCAGATCATTACCAGACAGGCGCAACGCCCATCAGAAAGGCAACAGAGCTGTTTTTAGAAGTAATTAAAGAAAACTATTAATTTTTTTTGCTCCTCAGGCAACAAATTCAAAAGCAAGTGTATCTCTATATTATCTTAAGTATCCTAAAATGAAAAAACAATTATCCCCCCAAACCAAAAAATGTTTATTATGAAAAAACTATTTACACTACTGTGGTTAGCCCTTTCTGCTTTTATGTTTAAAGCCGGGGCACAAACAACCCCCTGCAATGCAGAGTTCAGTTGGAGTTACATTAACGGCAACACAATTAAGTTTACTCCTGTAGTAAACGATTCTCCGATGGTTCATCACGAATGGAACTTTGGCGATGGCACTGCTAACTCTGTGGCTGTTTCACCAACACATTCTTATGTATCAGGCGGCACTTATATTATTGTACATACTGTTATCAGGTATGGTACCAATGGCATTCCTATATGTACCGCATCTATATCTCATACTGTAATAATTCAGGCACCCTGTACATTGGTTGTTGATTTTAGCTGGACGGCAACCCCAACCAATCCGTTAATGATTGAGTTTCATAATTTAAGTGTTCCATTAGCTGCAACGGATTCAACTACCTGGACATTTGGCGATGGCACCAAGTCATATGCTGTTAACCCTGTACATACATATGCGAACGCCGGAACATACACTGTTTGTTTAGTTGTAAAGAAAAATAACAACACCCCCGGTACCACACCTTGTATAAGATATATATGCAAAACAATAGTAGTTCAGGCGCCTTGTAATTTGGTTGCCAATTTTAGTTGGAATTCAACTGCTTCCAACCCATTGATGATAGAGTTTCATAATCTAACTATTCCATTAGCATTAACCGATTCAATTACATGGACATTTGGTGATGGCAGTTCATCAACTGCTGTTAATCCAATACATACTTATGCAAACGCAGGCACATATACTGTTTGCCTCAGAGTAAAAAGAAATGTACCGGCAGGTACACCACCATGTATAAGAGAGATCTGCAAAACTGTTATAATACAGGCACCTTGTACATTAGTTGTGGATTTTAACTGGACAGTTACAGCCACTAATCCATTAAGGCTTGAGTTTCATAATTTAAGTACACCATTGGCACCAACAGATTCCACCACCTGGTCATTTGGTGATGGCAGTGGCTCTTTTGATGTTAACCCAATACATACCTATGCTCATGCAGGTACTTATACTGTTTGCCTTACAGTAAAAAAATATCCTAACACAACAGGCACACCATGTATAAGGTATATCTGTAAAACAATTGTTGTTCACGAACCTTGTACACTGGTTGTTGATTTTAACTGGACAGTTACAGCCACTAATCCATTAAGGCTTGAGTTTCATAATTTAAGTACACCATTGGCACCAACAGATTCCACCATCT
>JAYVUE010000179.1:0-3127 GCA_043788195.1 Chitinophagaceae bacterium | reverse complement strand
CCTTTTTTCCAAAAATAAAACTGAGGCCTTTAAATGTATATTTTACAGGGTAAGGCAATTCCACATCGGCCTGTATACCACTTACTAAAATATCGAGATCGCCTTTTTGTTGCAGGATAGGAATAATATCCCTTGCCCTGCTTAAATGGCCGTTCCCTGTTCCCTGTATGGCATATAATATTTTCATCAGTTGCGCATTAAATTAAACTCCTCCACCATATTGTCAAATAAAGTATTGTTATCAGGTTCTTCTTCTTCCGCTTCCACTGCGTTCATTTGCTGTATAGCTGTTTCATCAAAGCGATACATATTCCATTCGTTATTTACATATTCCAATGCCGTTAAATTTTCTATCCAATCGCCACTGTTAAGGTACATGATCTTTCCATGCTCATTTCCCACTTCCCGCATTTCGGGTTGGTGAATATGTCCGCATACCACATAATGATATTGGTTACTTATACCAATATCAGCTGCCGTTTGTTCAAAACTGTTGATAAATTTTACTGCACTTTTAACTGTGTTTTTTATTTTTTTAGAAAGAGATAATTTTCCTCTTTTAAATATCTTTTCCGAAATAAAATTGGCTATTCTGTTTATGATAATTAAAGTATCATAACCAACAGCACCCAGTTTAGCCAGCCACTTACTATGTTGCATGGTTACATCAAATACATCACCATGAAAGAACCAGGCTTTTTTTCCATCTTCCAGTTCCAGCACCACTTTATTCACTATTCTTAAAGAACCCATTTTAAAACCCACAAATTTGCGCAGCATTTCATCGTGGTTGCCGGTAATATAATAAATCTTAATGCCTTTGCTCATCCAGCCCATAATGTACTTTACCACTTTCATATGGCTTTTAGGCCAGTAGCGTTTACTGAACTGCCAGATATCAATGATATCGCCGTTAAGAATAACTATTTTTGGCTTTACTGTTTTAAGATAATGCAATAACTCTTTTGCATGGCAGCCATAAGTGCCAAGGTGAATATCGGAAAGCACCAGGATGTCGATTTTTTTTCTTTTAGTTGCTGCCATTAACCTATTTTCAAAAACTTAAATGGAGAACTGAAAAAAGAAATACGAAAAAGAAATACACGTATAAATAATTCAACAAAGAAATATCTGATGTTTTTCATTGTACCTGATTTTAGTATTACATAAATAGTAATTCAATTCGGACGTGTAAAGTAAACAAACCAATATAAATAAATTGTTACCACAACCTTAAGTCAGTATTACCCAATCGTTACCTAATTATCAATTCTTTCCAGACTGCCTGTTGCTGTTTCTTTAAAATGCAATTTCACTTACCAAAAAAATTGATTATGATATTTACCAAAAACAACAAAAAGTATTATTTACTTTTCACCTTCATTCTTTTTCTTTCACTACCCACATTTTCCCAGGCTTTAAAAGGAAAGATAGTGGATGCCAACACCGGTGAGCCGCTGGTTGGTGCCGTAGTAAAACTGGGTGGTACTGCATTAAGTACTATTGTTAAACTTGATGGTACTTACAGTTTCAGTAAATTAAATCAAGGTGTTTACAAAGTAAATATCAGCGTCCAGGGTTATAAAAATGGGTTGGATACCACCGTTACTATTGCTGCAACCGGCTCCACAATTTTAAATATCGATGCAGTGCCCAACAGCGTAGAATTATCCTCTGTTACTATTTCTTCTAATACATCCAAAGATGATAAAGGCGCCAGGCGCCTGGAAAAAATGGCTGACCCGGTATTAAATATTTTATCTGCCAAAACCATTCAGCTGTTACCGGATATTACCGTAGCAAATGCATTGCAACGTGTAAGTGGTGTTACCATCGAAAAAAGCGGTAGTGGTGAAGCCCGCTATCCTATTATCCGTGGTATGGAAAAAAGGTATATCAATACGTTGGTTAATGGAATAAAAATTCCAAGCCCCGATAATAAGAACAGGTTTATTCCTTTAGATCTTTTTCCATCGGAGTTATTGGAAAGATTAGAAGTGAGTAAAAGTTTAACCCCTTCGATGGAAGGAGATGCTATAGGTGGAACCATTAACCTGGTAATGAAGGATGCGCCTCAAACCAAATTATTACAGGCTAATTTTTCAATGGGATATAATACTATATTAAGTAGTCAGACCTATCAAAAATTTGACAAGGGGAGCATGAGTAAATTATCTCCATCTGAGATCAAAGGCAATAATTATGTTGCTGTGCCTGCCGATTTTTCCAACCAGCATTTAAACTTCTCTGATAAAAAAGGACCGGTTAATACCACATTTGGATTAACCTTTGGCAACCGTTTTGGGAAGGACAAAAAATTGGGATTCATTGTTTCAGGCAGTTATCAGAATATATACCGGGGTACTGAATCCAATTTCTTTTTACCCAACTCACAGCCAGGTTTAAACAATATCCCTCTTTTCTCAGATTTACAATACCGTAAATATTCCGTACAAAGTCAGCGTATAGGCCTTAATGGTAAATTTGATTATGTAATTAACAAAAACAATAAACTTACATTATCCAATACCTTTGTAAGATTAGATGATTACCAGTCAAGAACTATTTTTGATACAGTGGCATTAAACTCTCTTGTTACTGCTTCACAAAGAAGTACCTGGCAGTATCAATCTATTTATAATTCTACGTTAACCGGGAATCATAACCTGAGTTCATCTATAAAATTTGACTGGAACCTGGCTTATTCCATTGCCAATAACCATATTCCTGATCAAACGGAATTTTCGCACCAGTATGCCATTGTTGCCACTACGCTTACTGCTGATAAATTACAGTCGAATACTCACTTATGGTCACACAACAGTGATAAAGATTATGCGGCATATCTTAACCTTACAAAAGCCATGAAGCTGTTGAACCAGCCATTTGAATTTAAAGCGGGTGGTTTGCTTCGTCAAAAAAACAGGGATAATTTTTATAATTTATATAGTTTAGGTCCGGTACTTAATGAAGTATATACCACCATTAATAATGCTGTCTTTATTTTTAATCCTTTAAGTGATGGCGCTGCCACATTAAACGGTAACAACTACAGTTTTAAAGAAAAAATAAGTTCCGGTTATATACAGGGTAAATGGCAATTGAGTAATAGACTGGAGGCCCTGGG
>JAYVUE010000178.1:0-2001 GCA_043788195.1 Chitinophagaceae bacterium | reverse complement strand
CTGTTGTTCATTTTTACGAGATAGCAGGAAGTGCCACCGGACACAGAAGTACCTAAGATTACCTGGGGGTTTCCAGATAATTGCACGAGTGCATATACATTATTGCTGGTATCAACGGCAAGCTTTTCCGGGTTTTGGCCGTTGTCTATTCCATTAAAATACAGATATCCATCTGGAGTATTACTCAACTCTTTTGCAAACTGCCATACACCTGCGGAAGAAATTTTGGAAATAAAAGTGGCTTGTGCAGCGCTTGTACGAAATAATTGCGACCCAAAAAATGTGCTGTCTGTTGCAGTGCCATTAAAAAATATATTATTATTTTTATCGGTTATCAAACTGTTGCAATCATACAAATATCCCTGATAGGCACCCCCGTTGTTATAAAGTGTATTAAACCCACCACCTGCATTATTAGACCATTGCAAAGTGCCGGCACTGCTATATTTGGCTACAATTAAATAATAGGGATAGCCGTAGGAACCATCATAAGGAACATGATTTGAAGGCAGACTTATAATGTCGCTGCCAATAGCAAAAGAGTGCTCACCTCCGTTCATGAAAACAAAACTGCAGATCACATTATTTCCCTTATCGCTTGTTACAAGCGGATTTGCTTGCACAATGTTATACGAATAAGGGTTATGGTAACCGGAATCATCACAGTAAGGAGATGAATTGGCTGTTTTATTCCACACTACGCTACCGCTGCTGTTAAATTTTGTAAGAAAAAAACCTATATCGCCAGAACCAGAAGTGAAATTAAAGTTTCCAATACTAAAAGAATGTGTGGAAAGTATGGTATTTACGCCTGTACTGCAATCGAGACTATAAATGGTAGGATCATACTTGCCGGTAATATAAACGCCCGTTGAATTGACCGTTAGATCCGTTGCGTATATACGGGAAGTATAATAGGCATCGTACTTAATGGGTACAATCAACTTGTTCCAAAGCAACACTCCCGTGCTGTCGTATTTGGCAAGATAACTTCCATTGCCTCTTGTAATAAAATTATCACTCAGGTATAAAGAATCCATGAAGTTGCCCAATATATAAATGTTTCCGGCGGCATCTGTTTCCACATCGTGTACTTTATCATCTTCGTTGGCTAAAGTGTCAGGCCAGGAGGTAACAATTTGACCATTCGGCTCGGGGTGTGTCCATTGCCATGTTTGTGTATTACCGTGTATGGCTGTAAATAAAATTGCTGCGATAAATAAGGATACAGTTTTCATAAAGTGGGTTTTAATATGATGTATAAATTTAAAAATTTATTTTGAGATCAGCATTTGTATTTCAATTAAGCCTTTGTTGCGTCGCACACTTAAGCGTTCGCTTTACTGCTGAGCAAATAACAAAGCGTACAAGGGAGTGACACAACAAAAGCGTCATATTTGTTCATCAGCCGGCTACATAAACATTTCCTTTGTTTTCAAATCTATGTTTATAAAAAAATTGATTGCAACTATAATGAGTGAACAGCATTCAGCGACGCCGAATGGTGAAAATGATTGAGTGAATACTATGCAGCAGTAAAAAATATTTTTAATAAGCCCTTCCTTTCTCATCTTCTGCACCTGTTGTGCGATCTCTTTTTTGCTGCACTTTATCGTTGCCAAAATTGTGCGTGAACGACAAACTGAAACCAGTGTACCCGTAAATGTTTTTGCTTTTCATTACAAAGTTTTGCGAAGGAAAGTCAGCAGTATAATTATTTACAGAAAACGAACTGATGATATTACTGATGTTGAATGCAAGTGAAGACCTTTTTTTGCTGAATTTTTTCTGCACGCCCGCATCTATTGAGCCGGATGGTTTAAAAGCATAGAAACCCCATAAATACTTTGAGCTGTAATAGGCGGAGATGCTGATGGAAAAATCTTTTGGCAGCGAAAAGTTTTGCGTGGTGTTTAAATAAAAACCTTTGCTTTCTGTTCTAATATCTGTAACAAAAAAACTATTGAACTGCTGCCATTGAAATGTAATATTATTCTGCAT